>JBBSOP010000004.1:0-33775 GCA_038259655.1 Chroococcales cyanobacterium | reverse complement strand
GATCGCAACTGAGATTAGCCATGACTGCGGTAAATTTGTATGCGAGAGTCTTTATTATTCGGTGTTGGATTACCTACAACAAAAACAACTCACAGCAAATTGCATTTTTGTTCACGTTCCAGTTTTAACTTCTGAAAATTTGGCAGTAATTATGGCTGATTTTGTATTAATTATTAACAGACTGGCACTTTCATAAAATTGCTCGCGTCTGTAAAGTGAACCAAATATCTAAGTATATGTTGCCATTGTTACTAAATTTCCTGCTTGCTCAATCAACTCCTCCCACACCACCACCTGAAGAAGTGGTGCAACCGCAACAGGTGCGTCCTTTACCAGGCCAGTTGAATAACATCCCGACTTTTAATAGCAATAGTCCAGAATTGGTCTTGAAAGAAGGGATTTTACTTTCTACTTTTCCACCAGCCGGGAAAAAAGTACCTACAGCGCATTTGAATTTTCCTTTTCGGGGGCGATTTGATGTTTTTGCCCACCACATTGCCAGGGCGGAACCACCAGAGGATTTACGATCGCTATATTTAGGAATAATTCTGCATAATCCTGGTTCTACACCAGTGAAGGTGAATATTTTGCAGGCGGCGAGTTATTTAAGTCAACCAGACGCACCTTTTATTGATTTGCCATCTTTAAGTCAAAATACTCTAGGTACAGTTTACGCTGGCCCAGGCGATCGCGTTATGTCTGATGTTCTTAGAGGACGGCGACAAAACATTTTTCCTGCCCAAATTGAGATTCCCCCAGGGCAAAGTCAGATGTTACTCAATTTGCCAATTCCTGTACAAGGTCTGACACCACCTTTAAATGGTCGGTCTACGTTGATGCGACTGCAAAGTAATGGCACTGTCTATGCAGCTAGTATGGCTATGTTTGCCAAGACGAATGGTGATGGTAGTGAACGTGCGCCTTCTTTAGAAGAATGGCAAAATTTACTGGATAATGGTGATTTATCGGGACCACGAGATAAAACCCCTACTCCTTTAGAAGCAACTGGAAAGCCCATAATTTATGGGCGTGTGGCGGGAGTCGCTAGTGGTACTCAATGGAAAGCTTTATTAACAGATACTCCTAAAACTAAATATCTGACTATTCCCCAACCTGGTCAAGTATTTTCCTATGCTCTTGATACACTGCATGGTGGGACTTTAGGAACTAATCAAATTCAGAGTGCAAACATGCTAGTACGCTATCCTGATACTGCATATCGCGCTCATGGCAACTATGGTATTCAATACAGTCTGAAGTTGCCGTTGTACAACAATACTCAAAGTTTGCAAACTGTGAGCGTATCTATGCAAACGCCAATCAAAGAAGATCAATTGGTGAAACCAGGATTGCGCTTTTTTAGTACACCAGCTCGTCAAACCTTCTTTAGGGGAGCTGTGCGGGTACGTTATCAAAATGACCAAGGTAAGTCACAAACTCAGTTTATGCATTTAGTACAAAAGCGAGGACAACCAGGAGAACCGTTGGTTTTACTCAAGATCAAATCAGGCGATCGCAGATTAGTAGAAGTAGACTTTCTTTATCCACCAGATGCTACACCACCGCAAGTATTAACAGTGGCAACTCAATCTCCTACTAAGTAAAAATTCAGGCGTTGCTGAATCCAAGAATGAATTTCACTTATACCGCCAGTAATAGACGCAAAGAATTTACTTTCAATTGTGATCACAAATCTCAATTCATTCTGCAAATATGCAACGTCAGAGTTTTAATGTACTGGATTTGCTAATTTCATAGTATGATTACCCATGAAACCGCGATAATAACTCCTCACGGTCAGCTTGTAAGAGTGAATCCATATATTCATCAGGGGACAATTGCAATAAAGCGGGAATAATGCCTTCCAAAGAAGCATCAATATCCCCAAAGCATTGACTACTTACAATGTTTATTAATAGTAGGCATAGTATCTATCAAACACATAGTATTTAAAAATCTTTCAAAATTTTGAACACCAATTGCCGTTGCAATAATAGATACTATGACTACTAGCGTAATAGTCAAATGCTGTGGATCACGCATAGATTCTTGCTTAAACCCAAGAAATAACCATGAGAGATAGTTTACTACTTGTATCTACTAATTTCATTGAAATCCCTTGGCTGGTTTCTTTTGCCCTTTACTCTTAGGCTTAGATTTATTCACTTCTGTTACTGCTTCTTGAAATAAGTTATGCAAATGTATAGGGACACTAGCAATTTCTGGTAACTCTGGTTTGATTGGTTTGTTAAATTCTTCTAAAAGCGGATCTAAATCACTGGCGAGGCTAAATTCTGGACGTTGCAAAACTGTTTGCAATATCTTTTCTAATTGAGTTGAGTGCTGTTCGGCTAATCTGTGCCAGATAAAGGCGTTAATACTTTTATCTTCAAGGTAGTAGCGAATGAGCTTTTCTGCACCTTCAACACTTTGCCAATCATTAGCTGACAAAATGGTTTGCATTTTACTATATGTTGGCAAAAACATTTGTCCCCAACGAGGATCAGAAAAAGTTGTTACCTGTTCTGCTTTTTTAAGTTCAGCAGGTAAATCAACCTTTGGCATTACCATTTTGCTATTGTTCTTTAACATTTGAGAAACTACGTTTGCATCAGCACCAGCTTCTTTTGCGACTGCTTCCATTTCCTCTTCTGCAACTCCAGCTGCTTTTGCCATTTCAGCTAAAGATTTGGAAGTATCAATTCCTGCATCTGCCAAGCGTTTCTCGGTGATTAATTCTTGAAATTCAGCTATTTTTTTATTTAACTGATATCCTGGCAGTGTAATTTCATCACTGCCAAAAAAGTCAATAAACTGTTGATGATATTGTATTACTGACTCCCAAGCTTCTTCTAATAATTCTGGAGCATCGCTATAAAGATTATTTTTATAGTTTTCTTTAAAATTTCCGATTGCAACCGCAAGTTTGGGCTTACCTAATTTACCCATAATTGTGTAAGGGCCAGAAAACATCCAATAGCTATCAGTCACAGGAGAAATTCTAGTTAATAAGATTTCTCCTGTTTTTAACCGCGATATTGCCTCTAACGTTTGGATATTATTTGGCTTGACAATGTAGCGTTTATCTGTAAGCCAATTCATTAACTCAAAGCCATCGGGTAAAATTTCGGTAATGGCAAATAAGCCAATAAAACTATGATGCCAGCTATCAATCAGGCTGCGATCGCTCTGTGTCAAATTTGCATGACTTTCTAAAAACAACTCTAATGGTGATTGCTCACCAACTTTGCCTTCTGTAATAAAACGGTCAATGATTAAGTCTTGCTGTGTACTATCTCCACTACCACGGCGCAACTGTGTTGCAGCATAGGTTTCCAGTGCTTGTGCTAATTCCCCTTCTGCATCCAGAACAAAATCAACTAAAGCCTGTTTGAGTTCGTGCGATCGTTCTAATATGGCATCCACAAGCAAATCTCTCGGTTCAACAGTTGTAAATTATAGCCTTTAAAAGAATTAACGCATCTAGTAATAACTATATTTTTAGGAATACTTAGCGGGTATAGAGAACATATTGGAAAAGTTGATGACCAAAAAACAGAGTGCAGATACCTTACCGCAAATGCGCTGATACTCTTATGTTCCGTCTTCATAAATTCCGCAATAACACGGTTACGTTGATTTGTACTTCTGATCAAAACTGCAATCATCCAGTTTATTAGGGTGCATTTATGACTAGCCCCGCAATGCCGATGATCCGAGTCAATCTGGAAAGAGCAAAACTGTTAGTTAAAGAGTTAGAGCGCTCTACCTACACTCAACTGAGTGCTTATTGCTTAGAGGTTTTGCATGAAATTGGCTGTAATGATACTGAACTTCCAGCCAATTTACAAACTCGTGAGCAGCAATTAAATTTCATCGCAGGCTTTGCATCTTATGCTTTTGGGGAGATGGAAAATGTCTAGAGCATTATTAGAACATATCTTTAATAATTCAGAATGTTACCAAGAAAAGGCGTTACCAATAACAGATGGTAACTTATTAGTTGTAACTGATGACCAAGAGATAGCTTTACCTGCAACAGATGAGGAATTGGTGCTTTTAACCGAAAGACTTGTAGAGGTTGAAGTCCCTACAAACGTTTTTTTTCAAGCTGTAGCTATTGCTGCTTACGATTGTGCATCTGCTTTTCGCTACGCTGACAACTTTCTCAATAACTTTAAGAAAGCTGAAGTTTAGTTAGTGTTTTTTACCAAAACTAGTAACCTCAATCTGTTTTTCCAGCCTGTGGAATAATGAGGTTAATTAAACTATTAATCAGGCGATCGCTCTCCATTGGCATTACATATTTGCCGTGAAGCATCTCCATAGTCATAATATACGACATCACCGACCCTGCAAAAATCCTTGCTGTAGCTTCTGGGTCAGAAATTTTCAGTTCTGGATGGGATGCTAGGTATTGGGTGAGAATCTGGATACCCAAGCCAAACCCGTTGCGAATAAATGTCTGCGCTAAGTGGGGAAAACGTCCCGACTCTGCAAATACTAATCGGATAAAAGAAAGATATTTCTGATCATTCAAAATTTGAGTGAGCAACGTTATTGCTACTTGACGTAATACTACTTCAGGCTCCCCTTGCAGAATTTGGGAGTTAAACAAAAATTGAAACCTTTCACTGACTATTCGCTCTATTAAAGCTGTGAACAGTCCTTCTTTGTCTCCAAAGTAGCTGTAGAGAGTTTGCTTTGATACTCCGGCTGCTGCTGCTACCCGATCCATACTGGTATCTGCGTAGCCGTGCTGGAGAAACTCTTGCATGGCTCCCTGTAAGATTTGCTCAGGCTTACTAGTGGAGGAAAAATTTGGTAGTACGGATAATTCTGGTAACTCAGTGGTAGGAAGGTTAACTTCTGGAGTGATGGCTTTGGCGCGAATCAGTTGACGGACTACAGCAGTCATTGGTACTCCCTGACGTTCTGACTCAGCCTTCAGCAGATAAAGCTCACTTTGATTGAGTGTAACTCTTAAACTATAGTCTCTTAATTGTTTCATTTTTGTATCATTTTTTGGAGTAAGTATTTTAAGTTATTTTTGATGAAGAACTCTAAAAATTCACGTATTATAATTACGTTTAATCTGTATAATTACGATATTAAACCTAAAAACTGATGCGATCGCTCTAGAACTTTTTAGAGCAGCAAACCATACAGTCTAGTTTATTGTAGAGATCTCTGCTTTTGGAGACAATAAAATCATGGCTCAGTCACTTTCGCCGCCCCAAGAACCCGTAGATACTACTGGATCAGCGAAAAAAAAGCGTAAACTGTCTCCGCGTTTACTGATTTTGTTGGGTTTGTTACTCGTAGGAGTGGGAGTAGCAGCGTGGTATTTTTTATCATCACATTCAAAAAATAACATCATCCGGGTAAGTGGTCGCATAGAAGGCTACGAAACTGATTTAGGAGCCAAAGTTGCAGGTCGAATTGAGTCTGTAGCAGTGCGAGAAGGAGATGAAGTTAATAAAGGTCAAGTAGTTGTTCAATTAGATGATGCAGAAATTCAAGCGCAACTTCAGGGTGCAAATGCGAATTTAGATGCTACTAAAAAAGCAGAAGAACAAGCACGGTTGCAAATCAATCTCCTGCAAAGTCAAGTTTTAGAGAACCAGCTTTATTTAGAACAAGCGCGGGGAAATGCTCAAGGGCAGATTTTTCAAGCCGAATCATCCATAGCTTCTGCCCAGGCGCAACTCAATCAAGCGATCGCCCAAGTAGAACAAGCTCAATCTGAGTTGAAACTTGCTAAAATAAACCGCGATCGCTTCTCTAAATTAGTCGCTGAAGGAGCCGTCACCACACAACAATTTGACCAATCTCAAACCACCTTTGAAACTGCTCTTGCTACCCTCAAATCACGTCAAGCCGCAGTCAATTCTTACCGTAAACTTGTTAATTCTGCCCAAGGACAATTAACACAAGCTCAAAGCACAGGCTTAAATCCCTCCATCCGCAAAGCCCAGTTAGCAGGGTTACGCACCCAACTAGCACAAGCAAGATTAAAACTAGCAGCAGCTCAAGCCGATGTCGCCAACGTTAAAGCCTCCCAGCAAGAAATTAAAGCTAAAATTGCCGATTTGAATGTCGTCAGTCCAATCACAGGCGTAGTCATCAGCCGCAGCGTGGAACCTGGAGCTGTAGTTACCACTGGCAAAACCTTACTGACAGTAATTAACCCCAACACAGTTTATCTACGTGCTTTCATTCCTCAAGGCAACATTGGTAACTTGCGAATTGGTCAACAAGCTCAAGTATTTTTAGATTCAGCACCCCAAAAAGCCCTAAGCGCCCATATTGCCGCTGTTGACACCCAAGCATCCTTTACACCTGAAAATATTTATTTCCAACAAGACAGAGTCAAGCAAGTTTTTGGCGTAAAAATCACCATCGACAATCCCAGTGGATTAGCCAAGCCAGGAATGCCAGCAGATGCCGAGGTTAGGATAGCAGAGGAGCAGGGGGGCAGGGAGCAGGGAGCAGGGGAAGCAGGGGAGGCAGGGGAAGCAGGGGATAATAACTAATTTATTGATGCTCCATGCCCTATGCCCCATAATATTATGACCATCATCACCCCATCTACTAAAAGTCATTCCCATACTGATACAGAAGTTATTCAAGTCAAAAGCTTATCCAAACGTTACGGAAAACTAGTCGCCGTTAAAGGAATCGATTTTGCCGTCAAACCAGGAGAAATCTTTGGATTAATTGGCCCTGATGGCGCGGGAAAAACCACGACATTTCACATTTTGGGTGGTGTGATGGAAGCATCATCTGGTGATATTCAGATTTTAGGAAAACCACCGCGGGATGCTCGTTTATCTATTGGTTATCTGACACAGCAATTTTCGCTTTATCTCGACTTGAGCATAGATGAAAATCTGCGTTACAGTGCCGGATTGCGGGAAGTTCCTGATAAACTTTTTAGCCAGCGTCGCGCTAAATATCTGCGATTAATGAGTTTAGAGAAATTTGGCGATCGCTTAGCTGGTAAATTATCTGGTGGGATGAAACAGAAGTTAGCACTATGCTGTGCATTAATTTCCCAACCCGAAATTTTATTATTAGATGAACCAACTACAGGAGTTGATCCTGTATCGCGGCGGGAATTTTGGGATGTTCTCGCGGCTGTGGCTGCGGAAGGAGTGACGGTAGTTGTAGCGACACCTTACTTAGATGAAGCCGAAAGGTGCGATCGCATTGCTTTAATGTATGAAGGTGAAATTCAACAAATTGGCACTCTTTCCCAATTGCGTGAGAGTTTAGGTTTACAACGCTTAGAAGTACGGACTAAGCAAATTGCAGCAGCGGAACAAGCACTGCACGAAGCCACTCACAACAAACAAACATCAATTGTAGATGTGCAAACCTTTGGCGACAGATTAGATGTATTAGTTAAAGATACAGCGATCGCCTCAGCCGCAATACAAAAAATTTCCACTCAACAGCAGCTACAAATTGATAATATTCAAACCTCTGAAGCTACTTTAGAAAACGTTTTTGTTAACCGTCTGCGTGCAGCCGGAAATGATCCAGAATTTATTTCCTTTCCGCGTGTGAAGCAAGAAAGTAAAAAAAGTGAAAGCGAAATTGCTATTGGTGCAAATCAACTCAGAAAGGTTTTTGGTGACTTCCAGGCGGTTAAGGGTGTAGATTTAGAAATTCGCTACGGTGACATTTACGGATTGTTAGGAGCTAATGGTGCAGGAAAGACAACTACCATTAAAATGCTTTGTGGTTTATTAGAACCAACATCAGGGAAAATTTCTTTAGCTGGACAAACTCAGAATTTGCGTAGTCGAGCCGTGCGCCAACGCATTGGCTACATGAGCCAAAAATTCACCCTTTATGATGATTTGAGTATTGTCCAGAATTTAGAATTTTATTGTGGGGTTTATGGTGTACTAACTCGGTCACGCCGTACCAAAATTGATTGGGTACTTGCAACCTGTGGTTTAGTTGGTAGAGAAAATATGCTTACAGGCCAACTACCAGGAGGATGGAAGCAACGGGTAGCTTTTGGTGCTTCAGTGATGCACGAACCAGAAATTTTGTTTTTGGATGAACCAACATCAGGAGTAGACCCCTTAGCGCGTCGTCAGTTTTGGCGATTGATTAATGAGTTTGCGAGATCAGGGACAGCCGTACTGGTGACAACCCATTATTTAGAAGAAGCAGAACAATGTAATCGTATGGGGTTCATGGTGGCGGGTGAAGTAGTCGCGCAAGGTTCACCTACGGAGATTAAAGCTGCTCAACCCGGTCAGTTAATGGAGATTATTATCGATAAAACTCAAGATGCCTCTAATTTACTTAAAGCACATTTAGCACCGTGGCGAGTGTCAATTTTTGGCGATCGCTTACACTTAGTTCTCGATCATCCCGATGCAGACATTCCCCGTATCCGTTCCATTTTACAAACAGAAGACATCAATATTAACTCTCTGCGACCTATTCCTTTTTCCCTTGAAGATGCCTTTATTGGTATTGTACAACGCACCGAGGAAGAAGAAAGCAGAACTTCGACTCCTTTCGGCTCCGCTCAAGGCAAGACGCTCAGTGACCGGGAGCAGGGGGAATGAAAAGAATTTTATCACAATGCCAAAAAGAACTAGCACAATTTCGGCGCGATCGCTTGACATTAGCATTGGCATTTCTTTTACCATTTATGTCCTTAATTATCTTTGGTTTTGTGATTCGGCTGGAATCTAAAAATATTCCCTTATTTGTCCAAGATTTTGATAATAGCCCTCTCAGTCGTGCTTACACTGAGCGCCTATTTGCTACCAATCAGTTTGAACCAATTAATAATTTTAGTTTCCCCATTTTCAATTCAAATAAGAATTTACAATCGCAAATTTCCAATCCTCAAGATGTCATTGATAAAGGATTGGCAAAAGCTGCCGTAGTGATTCCACCCGATTTTAGTAGTCGAATTAAATCAGATTTACCTAGTACAGTGCAAATTTTAGTTGACGGCACAGATGTTAATAATGCCCGGATTATCAAAAATAGTATTCAAGCCACAACAAGATTTTTTTTGAAGAGTTCTGGTTTACAATCTTCTAATGATCAAGTAATTGCTCATATCCGGCTTTGGTTTAACCCTGGTAGACAAGAATCTCTATATATTGTACCGGGTGTTTTTGCAGTGATTTTGTGGATTTTCCCTTCATTAATAACTGCGATCGCAATGGTACGTGAAAAAGAAAAAGGGACAATCTTACAAGTTTATGCTTCTAGTCTCAGCGCTGAAGAATTGCTATTAGGAAAAGCTTTAGCCTATCTCCTAATTGGCATTATCCAAGCTTTATTGATTATGGTAATGAGTTTATTTATTTGGCAGTTGACTTTAGTAATAGAGCCAACACCACTAATAATTGGTACACTCATATTTTTGACAGATAGTATTATGTTTGGTTTATTGATTGGTGTTAGGGCTGCCAATCAAAACTCTGCGGTTCAGGCTGTATCACTATTAGGTTTTTTGACAGCTTTATTATTATCAGGATTCATTTATCCAATTAGTAATATTCCCTTTCCTCTTTCGCTATTTTCTGCTATTGTTCCAGCCCGTTACTATATTAATATAACTCGTGATGCCTACGTGCGCGGTACTGGTTGGCCAGGCGTTTGGTTATCAATTCTCATGCTCAGTCTTTTGGGATTTTTGTTATTTAATGCAGCACGTCGAGTATTAAAACGAATGCAGTTATCGGATTAGTTAATTGTCAGTAATACCAATTCTCTGTAAACTTGCACTTAATAACGAAACCTTCAACTTATCTCTTTCTTTGTGTACTTTGCGGTTCGTTTAATAAATATTAAGTGCATCTTCATGAAGAATTGGTATAAGTAAAATAGCTGCGCTTACCGCTTAGCGTCTTAATATAGAGGACTAAAGTCCTCACTACAAGCCTTTAATTATTTTATTTTCTATCCCTATCTCTCAAGTGCCATGAAATTGATTAAACGTTTATTCAATAGTCGTTTCTGGAGTTTAGTTATTAAAGAATTTCACCAAATATTGAGGAGTAAAGAAACACTCGTATTATTAATCATTCCTCCCACAGTCCAAATGCTACTTTATGGATTTGCCCTCAATCCTGATGTGCATTACTTAAAATTGGGAGTTGTCGATTATGCCAACACTTATGAAAGTCGAGAATTAGTTTCTACCTTGACTGTAAATAAAGTCTTTGTAATAGATAAATATTTGTTCAATACTGAAGATTTAGGTGAGGAAGTACGACGAGGAAAAATCGTAGCAGGGTTAGTCATTCCGCCAGATTTTCAAAGTGATTTATCCGCAGATAAACCTGCTGAAGTTCAAGTCTTAGTTGATGCTGTAGATGCTAATACTGCGGGGATTGCTCAAGGCTATTTAAATCAGATTATCGGTCAATTTAGTCAGCGGTTATCATCTAACCAAGCACCAGCATTAATTAATACTCAAACGATTTTTCTTTATAATCCTGGATTAGCAAGTAGTTGGTTTTTTGTGCCAGGAGTTTTAGGATTAGTTTTGACACTCATTAGTTCTCTGGTTTCTTCGGTGACAGTTGTTCGAGAAAAAGACACAGGAACTTTAGAACAACTTTTAATGACACCGGCAGAAGCTTGGGAAATTTTACTAGCGAAAATTGTACCGCTGTTTGTTCTTTTGATGGGCGATGTCATTTTAGCTACGAGTTTGGGGAGACTAGTTTTTAAAGTACCTTTTCGAGGAAGCTTAGTTTTATTTTTAGTACTATCTGGACTTTATTTATTTGTAGGAATTGGCATCGGGATTATGTTAGCTACAGTTTGCCGGACTCAGCAACAAGTTGTATTGACATCATTTTTTATTAATTTACCCTTGATTCAACTTTCTGGTGCTATCTCTCCCATTGAAAGTATGCCTGTAGTATTTAAGTACCTCTCGCTCCTTAACCCGTTGCGTCATTATATAGCGATCGTGCGCGGCATACTGCTCAAGGGTGTAGGTTTAGAGGTACTTTGGTTAAATGCGATCGCACTTTTAATCTTTGCTATAGTGCTTTTATCCATCAGTATCAACAATTTTCGTCGTCAACTGAGTTAAGCAGGAATTAAAAACTTCGCTACTGTTTGAACATCTTTATCACCACGTCCAGAGCAGTTAATCACAATTTTGGGACTACCGCTAAGTTGAGGACATAGGGTTTCGAGGTAGGCGATCGCATGGGCTGTTTCTAATGCTGGTATAATTCCCTCTAATCGGGACAATTGCTGGAATGCCGCTAATGCTTGTTCATCAGTCACACTATAATATTCGGCCCGGCCAATATCTTTTAAATAACTATGTTCTGGCCCTACACCAGGATAATCTAAACCTGCACTAATTGAATGTGCCTCAATTATTTGTCCATCATCATCTTGCAGCAGATAGCTCATTGCTCCATGCAATACACCTACTTGTCCTTTTGTCAAGGTGGCTGCATGTTTTGTAGTGTTGACACCTTCTCCGGCTGCTTCCACCCCAATGAATCTTACAGACTGGTCATTGACAAACTCGTAGAATAATCCCATCGCATTGGAACCACCACCCACACAAGCCATGAGAATATCAGGCAATCCGCCCCATTTTTCCATTGCTTGGGCGCGAGTTTCTTGTCCAATCACAACATGAAAATCGCGTACCATCATCGGGTAAGGATGAGGCCCTGCTACCGAACCTAAAATGTAGTGAGTCGTTTCGACGTTCGTCACCCAATCTCGAATGGCTTCAGAAGTTGCATCTTTTAAAGTTCCTGTTCCAGCTTCTACCGGACGTACTTCTGCTCCCATCAGCCGCATTCTGAACACGTTTAAGGCTTGGCGTTCCATATCGTGGACACCCATGTAAATTATGCATTCCAGACCAAAACGAGCGCAAACTGTCGCTGTTGCAACTCCATGTTGTCCTGCACCAGTTTCGGCAATAATTCGCTGTTTGCCCATGCGCTTGGCCAATAATACTTGACCAAGGGCATTATTAATTTTGTGAGCGCCTGTGTGATTCAAGTCCTCACGCTTTAAATAAATCTGCGCCCCTGTGCCATCTGGGCGGGCATAATGACTGGTAAGGCGTTCAGCAAAATACAATGGTGTAGCGCGTCCGACGTAATCTCGTAGCAGTTGTTGTAGTTCTGCTTGAAAACTAGGATCATTGCGATATTGCTGATAAGCTGTTTCAAGTTCTGCAAGAGCAGGCATCAGTGTTTCCGGGACGTACTTACCGCCAAAGCGTCCAAAGCGTCCTTGTATATCGGGAACCTGAGCATTTGAGGGAGAAGTTGCAGAGAGAGGAGTTGTAGTCACGGACTGATTTCACTACAAAACGAACTTTACTATTATAGGAAAATCTGAAGCAGATAAGATACGATCCTTACTAAAGATCCAGATGTGATACCCTTTCTTTATAAGGCTGCGCCAAATTCCTTTCTTTAGTTCTTTCTTTGTGTCCTACCCTGCGGGAAGCCGCTGGCGCGTCTATGCGTCCTTTGCGGTTCGTTATATAATTCGCGCATCTTCATCCAGAATTGGTATAAGTCAAAATTGATATGTCTTCCAACAAAAATTTTGCCTACCGCGAATTTGGCGGTGATAACTCCCCAGCCACAGAAAGACCAATTTCAGAACTACCCCCCCAACAACAAAATCTGAAAGTGCAAGCTTCCCGCAAAGGACGCAAGGGTAAAACTGTGACTGTGATTAGTGGTTTTCAAGCCAAACCAGAAACTTTAGCAGATTTAGTCAAACAATTGAAAACCCAATGTGGTACAGGTGGCACACTGAAGGATAATGAAATTGAAATTCAAGGCGAACACAAAGAGAAAATTCTCGAAATTTTGACCAAGCTAGGTTACAAAGCTAAAATCAGCGGTGGCTAGTTTCGTAATTTGTGGTCAAAAAATTGACTTTTGAACCACCAAGACTCTAAGACACTAAGCTCAAAAGTGATAGTTTTTATAAAAACTCGCTGCTATCTTCTAAAAAGATTAATTTTCTTCATCATTTTCTGCAAAGTTTACTTGTTCGTAAAGGTCGCTTAATTGAATTTTAAAATCAATCGTTTGCATTTCTAAAGTTGCAGATTCGCCTTCAAGTTCAGTAAATAACCATTGACCTTCCGCAGTTTTTACATATTGCATTACATGATGATGAAATTGGTTTATTAAAATATATTCTTTAAATTCAGGGATGGAACGGTAATATGAAAACTTATCCCCTTGGTCATAGTTTTTTGTGGATTTAGATAAGACTTCGGCAATTAGTAAAGGATTCATGACAGTAGTTGTATTCGTTCCTGTGTAAACAGGTTGGTCTTGAATTACCATCACGTCTGGATAGGTGTACTGACGATATCTAGGTATCCACAAGCGAACATCAGCCATATAAACATCATATCTTTTGCCTCTCAAAGCAACTTTTAATGATGCAGCTAAATTCAGGGAAATTTTATTATGATTAGTAGTACCACCCGTCATCGGAATAATTTCTCCATCGCGGTATTCACTTCTGAATTGTGCTTTCTCTTCAAGTTCTAAATATTCTTCTGGTGTGTAATAAAGTTTTTGTGTTTCTAATTGCATAAATTTACCATTTAATTAATCAGTTAAGGTAAGAGACGCGATAAATCGCTGTCTCTAAATTTTCTTTCGGGGATGTCATGTCTACTAATTATCTTCTCCTTTTTGCCAAAACTGCGCTAGAATTTCGCTTGGTTTGCGATCCCAAGTATCAATATGCTCATATATCAAAGTATCTTGGCTGAGTTTATATGTTGAATAGCCATTAAACAAAATACGCGCTTTCCAAGGAACACGTAGAACCCCGCGAACAGTCCACTTTGCTAGAATGGTGTCTTCTGCTAACTGGTATATTTCATGTACATCAAAGTAAATTTGTGTGAAAAATAGCCGGGCGTGAAATCGTAATGTCCAAAATATAATCCGATAGTTAAATTTCCATTTGAATTTATTCACAGGATCTTGAAAGTAGATATCTTGTGTATAAATGTCATAAGAAATATCTTTTTCAAAAAGTGTTGGTAAGTCCTGTTTAAGAGTTGCAATTACTCGTTCTACTTGTAATTTATCTTCCACGCGATTAAGAATATTCAAAATAAGATATTGGTAAAGCTACAAATTATCAAGGCATACTTTTATTTTATGTTAATACGATCGCGCTTCGCAGTAAGTCCTGTAGGCGCAACAAACGCTCACGAGCTACGACATGGTTCAGTTAACGAAGCGAAGCAACTGGTAGCGCGACAGATTGCTAAAGAAGAGCGAACGTGCTGATGGTGTTGTAGGAGGATGGGGATGATATATCTATATGCAATTGTAACTGAGAACTGGTATATTTATTAGGATTGAAAAATTAATTCATGATAAAAACTTATGGCAACCGAACAAGAGCTTCAATCTCTTTTTAATGCCTTAGATCGTGATCAAGACGGCAAAGTTTCCATTAATGAACTTTTTTTAAGTCCTGGCTTAAGTGCAGTTATCTCATCAGAAACAAATACCAGTAGCCCCCAGGAGTTACTATTACAGTATGATTCAGACAAAGACGGTAGTATTACCTTTGAAGAGTTAAAGCAAGCAGTTGAAAAAGCAAGTAATTTAACCTGAATATCAGGGCGGTCGTATCATGTCAATAAAAAGATTATATTCTCAATAATCTCAAGAATAGTCGTATTAATACCTGCTTATTGACACAGTTTTAGCGACCGCTTTGAGGCTTGGAAAATAAATTAAACGAGAAATACTGATTTTCGCTGGTTCTTAATTTCGGTTGCGATCAAGAGTACTTTAGATGCGTTCGCCCTGGGGGGACTATAAGGGTTCTCTAATTGTGACTTGGTGTGTGGGGTAATTCGTTGTCTTCATCATCTTCATCAGACCAGTAAGATCGGGGATTGCGACCCCCACTTGTAGAGATCGCGAAAATCTACCTAATGAGGAATTTTCGTGTCTTGTAAATTGCGTTAAGTTGCACAAGATGAACCGATTTGTCGCTGCAAATAGATGGATACCAACTCCGGTCCCCAACCGCCCTTGCGAGAAACTAATGAAAACACCCCAGAAATTGGCGGTGGGTTGCCAGTAATTGAGTATTGGGCGAAGCACACCCTGTCACCAGAAGGCCCAAAGCTCTGGAAAACCCTATTTCACAAGAGTGCTTGCCTGTCCTGCTCTTGGGGGACTGGTGGACAAAAAGGTGGCTTCACCAATGAAGCGGGTGAAAAACTGCAACGTTGCATGAAAAGTGTAGAAGCAATTTCAGCCGAAATCCAACCTCCGGTTCCAGTTCACTTCTTTGATTCCCACACAATTACTGACCTACAACAGCTATCCTCTATGGAAGCGGATCGATTGGGAAGACTCAGCTTCCCGGTGATTCGACGGGCAGGTAGTGGCCATTATGAGCGCATTTCTTGGGATGAAATTTATGCGATCGCCAAGGCTGCCTTTGTTCAACCACCAGAGCGAGTTGCATCCTACAGTTCCGGGCGTGGCTCCAATGAAGCGGCATTCTTACTACAACTGCTGCTGCGAACCCTGGGTTCCAATAATTTGGCAGATTGTTCAGATCTCTGCCATGCCCCCTCTACAACCGCACTTAAAGAGATGTTTGGCACAAACACCTCGCTCGTCAGCCTGGAAAGCTTAAAACAGGCAGATTGTGTGGTATTAGCAGGGTCAAATTGCTCTTACAACCATCCGCGGTTGATGAATGAGTTGATCAAACTGCGAGACAAGGGTGGCAAAGTGATTGTGATCAATCCCGTGATGGAAATTGGATTGGTGAAATTTGGCTCTCCGGCATTCCCAGTTAAATCTCTGATTCCTGGTTCTGACATTGCTTCGCTGTATCTCCAACCGATTCCGGGTAGTGATGTGGCGCTGTTCGTTGGTATCCAGAAAGCATTAATTGAACAGGGGCTTGTGCAACACGACTTTTTGCAAGCACACACCCAAGGGTGGGAAGCGGTATTGGCACAGGCGCGATCGCTTTCCTGGGAAACTATCACGACTACCTGCGGCGTATCCAAACCAGAAATTGCAGCAGCAGCAACCATCATCGGCACATCAAAAGGTGTAGTCTTTGGTTGGGCAATGGGAATTACCCAACATACAAATGGTGTCGATAATGTCTACAGTATTGCGAATACAGCGTTAATTAGCGGTCAAATTGCCAAAATGGGAGCCGGAATTATGCCCGTGCGGGGACATTCCAATGTGCAGGGCTTTGGCTCAATGGGTGTCACCGTGAAGCTCAAAGAAGAGATTAAGCAAGCGTTGGAGCAGTTGCTGGGGCGATCGCTGAATCTACCCCAGGGTTATCATACTCGTGACCTGATCGAAGCGGCAAAAGCGGGCAAAGTGGATAGTCTCATCTGTGTAGGTGGCAATCTCTATGGTGCTAATCCTGACTTAATGCAAGCAAAACAGGCATTGAGTAACATCGATACCATCATCTATCTCGCTACTAAACCCAACATTGGACACTTTCACGGATTGGCGAAAACGAACACAATCATCATTCCCGTCCTTAACCGATTTGAGAACCCCCACAAAACCACCGTTGAATCGGGTAACAATTTTGTGCGCCTCAATGATGAAGGCAAAACTCACCTCAAGGATGCAGATTTAATTTCCGAAGTCGAGTTTTTAACTGAACTAGCCCATCAGTTGCTGGGTGAGTATCCTGTCGAATGGCGCAAACTGCAAGATACTCGCTACGTGCGGCAACTGATTGCCACAACTATTCCTGGCTATGAAAAAATTGCGACGATTGACGACACTAGTGAAGAGTTCACCATCTCTGGGCGCATCGTCACCGAACCCCATTTCAAAACGCCGTCAGGCAAGGCAAAAATGTTGACTACGCCACTGCCGAATCTGGCTCTACCTCAACCTCAAGACTTTGACATTGATGAAAGAGCAAATAGTCTCGTGCTGGCATTAATGACCGGACGCAGCTATTCCCAACACAACACAGTGGTTTACAAAATTGATGATCAGTACCGGGGAATGCCCCATCGCCACTGCATTTTGATGAACCGCGTGGATGCAGAAAAGATTGGGTTAGCCCAACACGATCTCGTCACAGTACAGGGCGATGCCGACAAACTAGAGAACGTGGAAGTGATTTACGGTGCTGTGCGAGAAGGCGCAGCGTTGATGTTTTATCCCGAAGTGAATGTCATTTTTAAGGCAAGAACAGAAACACGCTCCGGTACGCCTGCTTACAAACGGGTGCCGGTGCTAGTGTATGGAAAACAGTGATCGCCACATTTGTATAACTGTACTCCTCCAAAGACTTTTTACCAAAGTATGTGATTGAGGAAATAACGAAATAGCTTGATTTCTTCTGGTTCTTGGTAGTCAGTTGGCAATAGAGATAGGATTGTATTTTGTAACATCTCTAAAGCTGCATCTACTTCTTGTCGCTTTGGTCTAGCAGTTGGAGAAAAATATAACGGTTCACCTACACGAATAGCCAACTCTTTGTTTAAATAAAGATCATGAGTTCCAACTAGCACTATTGGTACTATTGGCACACCAGCGCGCAAGGCGTACATCACAGTTCCTCGCTTGAGAGGAAGGTGCAACTTACCCTCAGAGGTTCCTAGCCGTCCTTCAGGAAAAAGAACTATACCATCGCCGTGAGCTAGAATTGCCAGAATAATACGGTCGATTTTTCGTAATGTCTGTATATCTCCTCCTGTCGGTACAGTCTTTTCTATCTCTGCGGCTAGCTCAACAAATTCTTGCTGTCCGGCTTTGGCTGCTGCGATGACAGCGACTTCTTCTTTCCATATCCGTTCTAAAGGCACAACGCCCCCTGCTAAACGCAGAATAAAACGCTTCCACCACTTGTTATAAAGAGTGCGAGCATCACCTAAAAAGTAGTAGTGGGGTTGGGTGGGAAGTTCGGCTAGCAAAAGAAACGGGTCAATGTGGTGGAGATGATTGACTGCTAAGATTGCTGGTTTTTGTGGTATCCTTTCAAGGTGTTCGATTCGTACCCTAAAAAGAGTGTGGATAAGCGATCGCAATACACCCCGACGGACTGTAGCATTAATTCTAGGTTCTGGATGTCCTTGATTAATAGCTTCCAGGCGATTGAGAATTTCTTCAATTGTATTACGAACAGCGCGATCGCTTGCCGCAGCCACACCTTCTTTCACCCGCTTGATGGTTGCATCTGTTAAAGGTGGTAAAGTTTCTGATGGTGTAGTGTTTGATTTTAAGTTGGTTGTTGTTTCATCAGTTTGAACTGGTGAAGTTACTCCATCAGTTAGGTCTTCTTGATCAGATTCGTGAGAAGAACTGTTGATAATACCCTCTTTGAGTTCATAAACTGATCATAATTCTTGATTGCATACTAGATAAATAATCCACAGTTAGAAGCTTTATGATTAATCACAGCGATCGCATAATGTCTGATCAAGAAGGCACATTCAAAGGTGTTGAAGGAATCGACCTATATTACCAAAGCTGGCATCCAGAGGGCAAGGTGAAGGGAATATTGGTGATTATACATGGTCTGGGAGGACACAGTGGACGTTATAGTAATATAGTTAAATATTTAATACCCAAGCAATATGCTGTCTACGCCTTAGATTTACGTGGTCATGGACGCTCATCAGGCCAACGAGGTTACATAAATTCTTGGGCTGATTTTCGTGAAGACTTACAAGCTTTTCTACAGTTAATTCAAACCCAACAGCCAAAAAGCCCCGTTTTTGTTTTGGGTCATAGCTTAGGTGCAATAATTGTTTTAGACTACGTGCTACGCTATCCCCAGGAAGTATCTAGATTACAAGGTGCGATCGCTTTAGCACCAGCTATAGGCAAAGTTGGAGTTTCAAAAGTTCGGTTACTCGTTGGCAAATTACTGTCGCGGGTGTGGCCAAGCTTTACACTAAATACTGGCATTGACTTGACTGCTGCTTCACGGGACGAGAAAGTTTTAGCTACTTATGCTCAGGATACACTACGGCATACTCTAGCAACTGCTCGGCTAGCTACGGAATTTTTTACCACAGTTGATTGGGTGAATGCCCATGCAGCTGATTGGCAATTGCCGTTATTGATTCTTCACGGTGGAGCAGACCGAGTGGCGCTACCTGAAGGGAGTAAAATTTTTTATCAACGGGTAAGTTGTTTAGATAAGTTAATAGTAGAGTATCCAGGAGCATATCACGAGCTTCAGAATGACCTCAACTACCAAGAGGTACTAACTGATTTAGAGAATTGGTTAGAACAACATCTACCATTTAATAATAACTATTAATAAAATCAGCGATCGCTCCCCAGCTTTTTATTCTCTATTTTCAAACTTATAATTGAGTTATTGCTCACCAAAATACTACCCTCTTAGGGCTGAATTTGACAAAATAACATCAATCTTAACCTAAAACTTATATTTTTTTATCTAAATCAACACATTTTTTGGCTTTGTTTTAAGATCAAACTTATATAACCTAAATCCAAATATCCTTTATAGACTTCGGTAAAATCACAAAAGTCAAAATCTCTGCATTCAAACCTGATATTTTAAATAGGAGAAAGATGATCATGACACAGCAAAATGCTGCTAGGCTTTTTCAAGCCGTAAAACAAGACCAAGCATTACAGCAAAGACTCAAAGCCACATCTAATCCAGAAGCCTTCGTCAAAATTGCTCAAGAGCGTGGCTATGACTTCACCGCTGAAGAACTAGATAGTGAAATCAGCAAATTGTCTGAAGAAGATTTAGCTGCTATTGTTAATCCAGGATGGGGCCCTAGACAACACATTAATCCTAGATAATTCTCATAAAAGTAGACGAGAATCCAAACAAGTAAGCGCTTGACTTAACAAGTCAAGCGCAAAAAACTTATAATTATCAATAATAACTTCGCCATTCCTTGAACCCAACTTAATTATTTAATCTCGTTCACCTCAGTTGGGTTAATAGTTGAGATGCAAATTTAATTATTTGTATTATCTGAAAAATAAATTGCTGAAGACTGAGAGCTTTTCTCGATTAAAATAGCTTCTCCTTTTACTCCTCCATGAGTAAGAGTGCAAATCTTATAAAGGTTTTCACATTCAAAGATTGCAAGAACTAACTCTTTTCCTGTTTGATAATAGGATGGTAAAGTTTTCCCTACCTCACATTCCATATTCATTCCATTGTACAGCCACTGTAACTTCCAAATCCGCTTTTCGGTGATTGGTGCTTGGGCATACTTAGCAATAGCATTATACACATGCTCTGCTCTGATATGGTCATTGGCTGCTGGAATAAAAAATTTCATAAGCTTTGGTTATAAGTAGCTAGGTTTCATTAGCATAAGCGTAACGTAGTTACCAAGGTAATCTGCTACCATCCCATGAAAAAAATTGTCCGCTGTCGCCTTCTTGAAGTTGTTCAATAACAGTTAATAATTGGTCAACAGTGCGTTCTACTGAAAATAACTTTTCTGCTGGTACATTTTTTTGAAATGGACGGGAAAGGCGTGTATCGGTTGTACCAGGATGCAATGTTACCACCAAAGCTTTAGGACAACTCCTGCCATACTCAATCGCTGCTGTTCGCATAAACATGTTAAGTGCAGCTTTAGAAGCGCGGTAGCCATACCAACCGCCAAGTTGATTATCACCAATACTACCGATCTTGGCAGAAATAGTTGCAAATACGCTACGTTCTCCATGACGAAATAGAGGTAATAAGTATTTAGCTAGTAAGACAGCACCAATACTATTTACCTGAAAATAGCGCAGTAAATTTTCTGAGTTGAGTTGTCTTAAGCTTTTTTCGGGTTGTAAATTCCCTTCATGTAGCAATCCTACACAGTTGATTACTAAGTGCAGCTTATCAAATTCTGCACGTATCTGTTGGACACATTCACTAATTTGTATTTCGTCAGTAATATCTATTGATAAACAAATTAATCGCTCAGGATGTTCGTCTGCAAGAGTCATTAACTCTATAGCTGATTCACGTTGACGATAAGTTGCATAGATTTTAGTAACTTTTTCGTTTTGCAATAAGTTTTTAACAAAACCTAAACCAATACCTTGATTAGCTCCCACAATCAATGCATTGATGTGATTTATCTCATTCAGAAAAGACATACAGGTAAATTAGGATTGGGCATAGGACATAGGGCATAGGAAAACAAAGTTGAATTTAATTATGTTATGCCTAATCACTTATCAAGTTAGTTTTTGAGGTCACGCTGCTGAAGCCATGAAGCTGTTTCTAACAGTACATCAGAGACTATCACACTATCTTGTATGGTTGCTTGGCGAATTGAGATGTACATAAGGTGGGATGCAGCCTAAAAATGCCTACAGGTTTTTATAGACCTCATCATCGTTCCGTTTACCGACTCGGAAAACATCAACTAGTTGGGTTTCTTCATCAATAGTATAGAGAATTCTGTACTCGCCTTGGTCAACGCGGTATCCTCCCTCATAGCCTTTTAGGGTTTTACAGTCCTGTGGTTTAGGACTACCCTGTAATGAGAGTATTTTTGAAACAACCTGCTTAAATTGTTTGGCTTGCAATTTCAACAAATCTTTTTCTGCTGTTTTGGCAATCCTCAGAGTATAACGCTCACTCATTGGGGTATTGAGCAATAACCGTTTCTAAGGCCGTGAATCCTTCATTTTCTGCAATGGCTTGTCGCAGTTGTGCTGAATCAATGGCATCCTCTAGGGCTTCTAGTCGCTTTAAGTCCTCTAGTCCAATTACTGCTACCACGGCTTTTCCGTGCCGTTCTATGAGGATACGCTCCTTTCCGTACTCTACACGACTAATTAATTCTTGAAAGTTAGCACGGGCTTCGGTTGCACTTACGGCATCTGACATAAAATGTACAAATTTTACATTTAGTACATTTATTTTACCACGCTAACCAGCATTTTAATTCATTTGCTACTCAAAATATAAACACTGACTCTTTAAACATTTAGCTAAAAGACAATCTGCAAAATCTGGTTTATTTGCCAATACAAAACTTACTGAAAATTCTATCTAAAACTGATTCTGTAACTTCCTCTCCAGTGATTTCACCTAATACATAAATTGCTCCTCGTAAATCAATTGTCCAGAAATCAAGAGGTAATTTTTCCGCAATTGTTGCTTGTACTTGTTCTAACGAAATTTTAGCTTGAATTAAGGCTGATGCTTGCCTTTGATTAATCGCTATATCTATATCAGCAGCTTGAATTTTCTCAGTTTTAATTATCTCTAAGATTGCTGTTTCTAAGGTATCAATTCCTTTATTTTGTGCTGCTATTGTAGTGACAACTTGATTAATTTGATGGGGATATTCCCCAGATTTAGTAAATCCAGTTTTTACAAGGTCAATTTTATTGATGACTAAAATCAAAGGACGGTGTTGTACCTGGGCATAAATTTCTTGATCGCCTTCTGTCCAACCTGCTGAAGCATCGATGGTAAGCAAGACTAAATCAGCAGCATTGGCAGCACGACGCGATCGCTCTACACCAATTTTTTCTACCTCGTCTACTGTTTCTCGAATCCCGGCTGTATCTAGCACCTGCACAGGAATCCCCCCGACAATTAACTGAGATTCCACCACATCGCGGGTTGTACCAGGTAAATCGGTAACAATAGCGCGATCGCTCTGGCTCCAAGCATTCAACAAGCTTGATTTCCCAACATTTGGACGACCAACGATCGCCACTTTCAAACCTGTGCGTAACAGTTCGCCTCTATCTTTTGTAGCTAATAATTTAGTAATTTCTGCGGCAATGTTTTCAATTTCTGATATGATACCTTTATCATCCAGCGGGGGTAAATCTTCCTCAAAATCAATTCTGGCTTCGATTTCTGCCAAAATATTTAGACAGTTAGCGCGTAACAGGCGAATCGGCTGAGCTAATTTACCCTGTAAACCAACTAAAGCAGTTTGGGCAGCTTGAGGCGATCGCGCTCCGACTAAATCAGCAATACTTTCGGCTTGAGTTAAATCTAGTCGCCCATTCAAAAACGCTCGTAGGGTAAATTCTCCTGGTTGGGCTAGTCTGGCTCCATTTTCTAGACACAGTTGCAATACTTGTTGTACTGCCATAATTCCACCGTGGCAATGTAATTCCACCACATCTTCACGAGTGTAAGAACGAGGTGCTTTCATCATCAACAATAGTGCTTCATCTATTAATTGTTGTGTCTGGGGATGGCGGATATAACCGTAGAGAATCCGATGAGTTTCCCAAACTTGCCGTCCTGGTGCATGAAAAAGAGCTTGGGCGATCGCGATCGCTTGGGAACCAGATACTCGGACAATGCCCACACTACCCTGTTGCGGGACAACAGCAGTAGCGATCGCGGCAATGGTTCCAGTATTAGCTAAGAGTTGCGACATCAGCGCCCTTTTTGGCAAAACGTTGCATATATGATAGTTATACAAATAGGACTTACGCAATAACTCTCTGAAACTCCTATTTCTCCGTGTCGCGCCAGTTGCTTCTCCCAAGGGGAGACGCTGCGCGTAGCTTGCTTCCCCGTAGGGGTATAAGTCGGGGAACCCGACGACAGTCGCCTCAAGTCGGGCATTGCCCGCCCACGGCGCTGTCTCCCCAACGCACTGGCTTCTCTGCGTCCTCTGCGGTAGCCTACGGCAAGCCGCTTGAGCGTCTACAATTTTCCGTTACTTGTGCGTAAGTCCTGATATATACTCTGCTTTTGGAATAATTCTTTACTTACCCGTCCAAAACAAGCTATCTCTAAATTCAAGTTGGTATCATAGTGCAGAACTATCCCAATCCGGTAGCGTTCAGGTTAGGATCTGGTCACACTTCCTTTTTTGTTCGAGAAGTCCTATTCTAGAATTTTCTAGCTAAAATAGTATATCTGTTCTACTCAAACTTCCACAGCAACACTCCTTAAATCCATATATTTTTAGAGGCATTAGAGGCAGGAATGGCTATCAACACCGATACTTCTGGCAAGCAAAAAGCGTTAAATATAGTACTCAACCAGATTGAACGCAGCTTCGGCAAAGGAGCAATCATGCGCCTGGGCGATGCTACCCGGATGCGGGTGGAGACGATTTCTACTGGGGCGCTGACGTTGGATTTGGCATTGGGTGGCGGTTTACCCAAGGGAAGAGTGATTGAGATTTATGGGCCGGAAAGTTCCGGGAAAACTACAGTAGCACTACACGCTCTCGCTGAAGTGCAAAAAAATGGCGGGATTGCTGCTTTTGTTGATGCTGAACATGCCCTTGACCCTACTTATGCTGCGGCTTTAGGTGTAGACATTGAAAATTTACTAGTTTCTCAACCTGACACCGGTGAATCAGCATTAGAAATTGTCGATCAGTTAGTTCGTTCAGCCGCCGTTGATATTGTCGTGATTGACTCCGTAGCAGCGCTGGTTCCCCGTGCCGAAATTGAAGGCGATATGGGTGATATCCACGTTGGTTTACAAGCAAGATTGATGAGCCAAGCTTTACGAAAAATTACTGGTAATATAGGTAAATCTGGTTGCACAGTAATTTTTATCAATCAGTTGCGGCAAAAAATCGGTGTTACTTATGGTAGCCCAGAAACAACAACTGGTGGTAACGCATTGAAATTTTATGCTTCAGTGCGCTTAGATATTCGCCGGATTCAAACCTTGAAAAAAGGCACAGATGAATTTGGTAATCGCGTGAAAGTGAAAGTCGCTAAAAATAAAGTAGCACCACCTTTTAGAATTGCAGAATTTGACATTATTTTTGGTAAAGGGGTTTCTACTTTAGGTTGCATAGTTGACTTAGCAGAAGAAACTAGCGTGATTGTTCGCAAAGGAGCTTGGTACAGCTATAACGGTGATAATATCTCCCAAGGACGAGATAATGCCATCAAGTACCTAGAAGAAAAACCTGAGTTTGCTGAACAAATTAAGGAACTAGTGCGTCAAAAGCTCGATATGGGGGCTCTAGTTTCTGCTAACTCCGTAACAAAATCTAATGAAGAAAACGACGAAGACGATGACAACGATAATTTAGAGGAAGAAGAATAACACTTAGATGTAATCTGGTAGTATTTTAATCACTGCCGTTAATCAAAAAGATTACCTCTATCTAAAGGTAATCTTTTTGAGTTTTAAACTTGCAAGTTTTTTGTTTTGAATTTAAAATTATCGAGGAAATACCATAAACAGTTGACAAATAGCCTGTTTGTGATACAATAGTAAACTGGCTAGCATTTAAAAGTTAGTAACCAAATCGCCAGCATAGCACAGTGGTAGTGCATCCGACTTGTAATCGGAAGGTCGTCGGTTCAAATCCGACTGCTGGCTTTAACACAAATATAATAGTTTATGTAAATTCTTGTATCTTGTACAGTGACACTAATTTGTCTTCAATGACAGCTATCTGTCACCGATGACAAATAATTAGTCACTGTACATCTCGTCTGTTAGTTTAATTTTTGGGCTTAAGCAGCAAGTAATATAACTGTCCATTGCTGACTGTAACACCAGCGCGATCGCCTGCCAATTTACCAGTACCTAAAAAATAATCTACCCTACCCGCACCTTTGATAGCACCTCCTGTATCTTGATCAAGCACATAACGGCTGACAATACGATGTTCTAGCTGATGATTAGTCTTAACAAAGGGAATAGCAGCCCTAATTAATGCTAAAGCACCAGGAGGCATCAAAGATTTATCTGTAGCAATAGAACGCTCTGCTGTAAGTGGTACATTGATTGAACCTTGCGCTGGCTCCCCGTGGTTTTCTTGAAAAAACACAAAACTGGGATCACGGGGGATATAAATATTTAATTCTTGGGGATGCTTGTGGAAATAGTCGAGAATAATCGGCATAGTCATACCTTCTAGGGGTAATTTGCCATCATTTGCCAATTCTCGACCGATACTTTTGTAGTTGTAGGCACTATGGCCAGCGTAGCCAATTGTAGTTTGAGTACCATCAGTTAATTTTAGTCGGGCAGAACCTTCTATTTGTGCTAAATATGGTTCCAGGCGATCGCGAAACCAAAACAACTCCAATCCTTTTAATTTACCTTTTGTACCTTGTAAACCGTCTGCCCCTTCTAAATCCAAACGTGTAGGATGAGGCCGACTCCAAGATTTTAAATCGGGAGGTAATCGATAAACGGGATAGCGGTATTCGTTTGTGGGAACACGACTAGCAAAATAAAGTGGTTCGTAATAAGCGGTGAACAAAACCCCACCTTTTTTGTCTTTACCGACTGATTGATAAAAAACAAATTCTTTTTCGATCGCTGCATGTAGTTCTGTGGCAGAATTAGTTTTTAGGATTAGTTCGCGAAATCTTTTTAAACTATTAATGACGCGATCGCGTGTAATGTCAGCTACTTGATCCTTTTGATAAGCCTTAGTAGCTTCAGTGGTTTGCAAATATTGCAGACTGCGATCAATAGCGGTCATTAAGCTTTTTTTATTGGGCTTTTCTTCATAAATAACCTCATCCAAACAAGATAGATCATCTTGACAACAAGTAACTGGTAATCTCTGGAGGAGTATTGGCACTATTTGTTTTTGAGTAAATTGATTAGAAACTGGTACATCCCACTTATTCACCCGACATTCTGGTGAACTAAGTGAGAGATGCCCTAAAGATTGCATACGTACTAGAAAAATGGACAGAATTATAGGTAAACTAATACTGCTCGCTATAAGTTTTTTTCTCATGTAAAAATTTAGTATTGTTTATCTATCTTTTAGCTTAATCAAGCTATTCATTCATATTATGATAAGTAGCAACTGCGGAAGGCGATATCCGGTTCAAATAACGGAATATCCAATATTTAAAAATAGTATCTAAAATCACTGGAAAGGTAGCAATAAATAAGAAGATAAAATCTCTATTTGCTGGTAAGCCCCAGTGGCGTGATACCCCTTCTAGTATGACTTCCCAGCCGTGGGGAGAGTGAAATCCTACAAATATGTCAGTAAATAAAATGATAATAAAAGCTTTGGCACTGTCACTCAGACCATAAACAACATGATCAAAGAAATCTTTTACTACCGCTATAGAAGGCTTACTAGCAAGTAAAAAGCAAATGAAAGCACCAACAGAAAAAATATCTGAAAAAACATTTTTAATCGCATTGGCACTTTCAATCCGAAATTCTTTTGCAAGTTCACTTGCCTTTTCTTTCATTTGATTTTCCAGATCTTCAGAAGATAAAGGCGGAGCATCACTAATCAAGTTTTCAAACTTAATTCTTTCTTCAAACCTTTGCAATTCTACTAATGCTTCTTCTTCCATTTCCGCATTGAGGAAAATTTGCACTGTTTCCGAACTTCTAAAATTTTCAACTACTGGACCTACTAACAAAACTTTAGATATTTGATGAGTTAAAAGCGGTATTATAATCAGTAGTAAGATAAATCTAATAGATATTATTGTTCTTCTTTGAGTTTGACGAAAATTTTGAACAACGTCTTGTTCCGAATTAGGATCTAACTCAACTTGCAGACGACTGATAGTACTTAAAATTGATCGAGGTAATATCCCTGTTGTGTTAGTTTTACCCCGTTTTTTGGGAATATTTTCTGGACTTGTGTTTGATAATTTCGGCTGTAATGGTTGAGCAACTGTCGGCTCAGCTTTGACAATTTGAGGTTTATTAACTTCAACTGGAGCAATTATTGCATAATTCAAATTAGTGTATTTATTTGTAATTTCATCAATGAATTGTAATTTTTCTAAAATTAAGACAGCATTGGGGTATTCTATACCAGTTTTCTGAGCAGCTTTTTGATGAGATTCATTTGAGAACCAACGGCTAGCTCTAAACTCTGTCAATCGCATCCGCACAGTTTTTAATTGTTTTTTTAACTCTGACTCAAAATAATCCATCACACTGTTGCTATAGATGGGTGAATTGAAGTCTATTTTATTACCATTAAAATGCTCGTCTTCGATTGCTTTAATCTGTAATGCAGCTTTGTAAGCTTCTTCTAAAGAACGCTCTGGAGTTTGTAAGTACCAGCGATAAGCAGATAGTAAGAAAGGATAAATTTTTTGGCTAAAAACAGAAGTTTTCATTTTGGGCGGTGATCCAGCATTTGTGGTAATTCTTAACCTTAAGTTAACGCACAAGGTATACTAGCAAATCGACAAGGAGAAGATTTGTGGTTTCTGATTCTGTTTGGATTCTTGGCACTAGCCGCAGTGGTAAGACTACTCGTTTAGTAGAACATTTTTGTAGCTGGTTACAAAATGAAAATCATGCTTTAGAATCATTTTATACTAGAAAAGGTGAAAAAAAAGCAGACAATCATCCGCTAAAACCTTTGTATCTTCCGAAAGTAGAACCAGGAGTATTAGTTCTAGCTGCTAATGATCAAAATCGCCGACAAATAGGAGATAAAATTATTACAGCTACTTTGGGAAAATACCCAGTTAGAGCCAAGACGATCTTGGGGTTTTTTCAAGATGAAGTTATTTTATTTTGGCCTTTATTGATTCAATCATTGAATCTAAAAGCACAATTTCCAGTCCGATTACGTCCAGAAACAGAGCAGGAATTAGCAACAAAACTCTGGCGTTCTCAATTAGACGAAGAAATTTTACGTCGTGCGGGAGTGAATGAGTACCGTTTGGTAAGACGTATTTTGGACTTGTTGCAATTAGCGGCGTACAGCAACACTCCTTGCGAAGATATTGCTCAGATTTTGCAAAAAGGTCTACAAGAGAACGCCACAGATTTAGAGCCGGAATTTTTAGCATCTTTACTACTAAATTGGCGCAATTGGTGCTTAGAGAGGGGACTGTTGACTTATGGGATTATTACCGAACTTTACAGTCAGCACTTGTTAAGCGATCGCCATTATCAACAGCATCTAACTCAACGCTATCAGGCAATATTAGCAGATGACATAGATGATTATCCGGCGGTAGCGCGTGAACTGTTCGATTTTCTCTTGGATCAAGGGGCGGTAGGGGCGTTTAGCTACAATTTAGATGGTGCAGTGCGGCTGGGATTGGGAGCAGATCCCAAATATCTAGAAAAGTTAGCAAATCGTTGTCAAGTAGAAAGCTTGGCCGAGCCGTCTGTGGAATCTTTAGCACCGAGACTTGCTACGCCAATGGTGGAAATAGTCACAGAATCGGTGATGATGTTGAGTTTACCAGAGACGGTGCAGTCAATACAAACGACCTCCCGCGCTCAACTATTACGTCAAACAGCAGAAGTAATTGCTCATGCGATCAAATCAGGACAAGTAGAAGCAGACCAAGTGGCAATTATTGCTCCAGGTTTAGATGCGATCGCTCGTTATACCATAGTAGAAATCCTCGTTAAGCAAAACATCCTCGTAGAATCACTCAACGACCAACGCCCCTTAATTAGTTCACCGATTATTCGGGCATTGTTGACCGTGTTGGCGCTAGTTTATCCTGGTTTGGGGCGCTTGGTAGACCGAGATGCTGTGGCAGAAATGCTCGTCATCTTGAGTAGAAAATCAGATACTTACTCTGAACCCAGTAATCAACATACTCCACAGTCGTCTAGTGACATTGATCCAGTACGGGCGGGATTAATTGCCGATTACTGTTTTGTCCCTCATCCTGATCTTCCCAACTTGCTACCTGTAACAGCATTTGAGCGCTGGGATAGAATTGGCTATGCAGCCACTACCGCGTATAGTGAGATATTAGAGTGGTTAGAAAAACAGCGATCGCAACAAGAACTGCGTTTGATTCCTAGTCCCATTTCTCTTTTAGATAGAGCAATTCAGCGCTTTTTGTGGAATGGTAGTAATCTTCCCTACGACCAATTGGCAGCACTGCGGGAATTGTTGGAAACTGCCCAACACTATTGGGAAATTGACACCAGACTCAGACAGACATCTCCCAAACAAATAGCAGAAATTAGCACTACCATTGCCGAATTTATTCAACTGCTGCGACGCGGTACTATCACTGCTAACCCATACCCGCTAAATCCGATTGGCTTAGCGAAAAAGGCTGTGACTTTAGCAACCATTTTTCAATATCGTTCTAGTAGAAAATCTCATCGCTGGCATTTTTGGCTGGATGCTGGTTCACCTTTATGGGCAAAAGGTGGTGCTGCGACTTTATTTGGTGCGCCATTCTTTCTTCAAGACAGGTTAGGCGAACCTTGGACAGCAGAAGATGAAAAATTGGCTGAGGAAGAAAGATTGCAAAGAATTTTAGCAGATTTGCTTTCGCGTGTATCAGAAAAAGTTTATTTGTGTCACAGTGATTTAGCCGTCAATGGACAAGAGCAATTAGGGCCACTATTACCTTTAGTACACGCTTGTGTACCGTTTGATTCTTTAGGTGCAGTTTCTTGATACAAAAATGCAATATGTCAATTGTTTCAGAGATGCCACCGCGAACAGCAAGGCTTCGCCATTTTATTGTACGATCAGATTTTTTAATCACCTGATTGTTTTGACCCATGTAGCGCAAATAAAACTCTCCAAAAAAGCATATTCTTGTGTATGGTTTATAACCAAGTGATTTAGCGGTGTATGTTGTGGTGGAGTAATTATGGAACGTGCCATTTCCGCACTCGGAATATTAGTCTTCATCGCCATATCTTACGCCCTATCTGTGAGACGGGATGCAGTACGTTGGCGAACAGTAGCATGGGGCTTGGGATTGGAGTTTGTATTGGCGCTGATAATTCTTAAGACTCGTTGGGGTTTGAATGTGTTTAAATCTCTAGGAGATATGGTCAGCAACTTTTTGGCATTTTCTGATGTTGGTGCCAAATTTGTCTTTGGAGAGAACTTTAAGGATCATTTTTTCGCCTTCCAAGTACTGCCTACAATTATCTTTTTTTCTGCATTCATCAGCGTCTTATATTACTACGGCCTTTTGCAACGAGTAGTGAATGTAGTGGCATGGGTAATGATGAAAACAATGAAAACATCGGGTTCTGAATCTTTATCTTGTGCAGGTAATATTTTTTTGGGGCCAACAGAGTCAGCGCTGATGGTCAAGCCTTATGTAGCAAAGATGACACAATCAGAACTTCATGCTGTGATGACTGGTGGTTTTTCTACCATTGCAGGTGGAGTTTTAGGAGCCTATCTTTCGTTTGGTATCCCAGCAGAACATCTGATTGCTGCTTTTTTTATGACTGCTCCTACTTCTTTGATAGTGTCAAAACTGCTTTACCCCGAAACGGAAGTATCAGAGACGGTTGGTAAGGTCAAAATGGATACAGAGACAAGTTACATAAATGCAATTGATGCTGCTACCGCCGGAGCAATTGACGGCGTGAAGCTAGCGGTTAACGTCGGGGTAATGATTATTGCCTTTTTAGGATTATTGGCTGCGGTGAATGCACTCTTGGGATGGTTGGGAACTCGTGTTGGTTTACAACAACTATCATTGCAATGGATTTTGTCTTTTATTATGGCTCCCATCGCATTTTTAATGGGTGTACCTTGGGCTGATTGTAGAGAAATAGGGGCATTATTGGGTACAAAAACAATTCTGAATGAATTTATTGCTTTTTTAGATTTGAAGCAGCTAATTGAAAGCGGCAAAGTTTCCCAACGCGCAGTAATTATTGCCACTTATGCACTATGTAATTTTGCGAATATAGGTTCAATCGGGATTACCATTGGTGGCATTACTGGTATGGCTCCTAATCGCCAGCATGACTTAGCGCGTATGGGTGTTAGAGCAATGATTGGGGGATTGCTTGCGGGTTTTATTACGGCTTGTATTGCTGGTATACTAATTTGACACTTCCACTTGGAGGGATGGGAGTATGGGAGTATCACACTAGGTTAGTTTATGTTTAAAAGCAAAACTTGAACTTAATAATCCTAATAAAGTGAGAAGACCACTAATAGAAGTAGGTTCCGGAACAGTTCTAGCGATAGGAGTTTGACGAACTGTAAAGGAATTATAGAAATTGTTTGCAGCTAAATCATCGGGAACATCAACCGTTATGGTATGCCGTAGGTTAACGCGCTTGTTACTGGCGGTGGGTTGCGCTGATAATACACCCTACAGACTAAATTTAGAAATTAGAAAAGTGGGCAAGAAATGAGCAAGTTTTGGTCTGGAAAGTGAACAGTAGAAGCAAGTAGGCTGTGAAGCACTTTGGTAAATAGCCGCAGTCTTTTTTGAAATACAAATCAACTTGCTATTTCCACACCAACATTAGAGGCTAAATACCTCAAGGAGAGCAACAATGATCACAAATGCTCAAAGTATTACCTCTTTTATAACAGCTAAAGGCAGATCACTTATAGATAAAGTAGTTCCAAATATGGCATTCTTTTCTATTAAGCGATCGCTTGATCAGATTAGAAGGATTTGCTTTTTTCGGAGCATGGCTGTTGTCGCTGTTTTGCTTGTAGTACTAACCTCTGCGACTCCTAAAGCTTTAGCTTCTGACCACCAAGATACAACTTTTCTGGCCAATAAGCTAACTGCTGCGGATCTTACAGATCTATTTGTATTTGAGAGTCCAACAGACCCCAAAAATGTCGTCTTAGTAATGGACTTTGATCCTCTGATCGTTTCTGGGGAGATGAGACCATTTGACCCAAACGTTCTTTATCAATTCAAGATTGATAACACTGGCGACAGTATTGAAGATGTCGTACTCCAATTTAAAGTAAATGGCAAAGGCTCTCGGCAAACTGTTATAGTCCGCGGTCCAAGTCGTCCAATGAAAGTAGGAACAGAGTCAAGGTTGCTTCCAGTAACTTGGACAGGGCAACTTAATCAAACATTCTCCGCAGATAACGGCATGAAGTTCTTTGTTGGTACACGCAAAGACCCGTTCTTTTTCGATTTGGAACAATTCTTTAAAATTATCCCAGATCGTAATTATAATTTTCAGCCTAATCCTAGTCCTCCCTTCCAAGTTCTTTCTTTTAGACCACCTGGACAAGCACAAGACACTCTAGCGCCATTTAACGTCCACTCAATCATTGTTGAGCTACCCAGAAAACTACTTGGTAGTGGCAAGATTGGTGCTTGGATGACAACTAGTATTAAAACTCCCAGGCTGAGAAACGGCAATTTCGCTCAGATTGAACGGTTAGCAGTTCCGGCGCTGAATGAGCTTTTTATGGACTTCCAGGCTCATAATAATAGTAATCTTCAGACACCAACAAAAGACGCTAGCAACCAATCCCAATTCATTCAAGCTTTTGTGAATGCAATTGGCAGACCCAAAGGTATAGCCGATGCAGTAATCTCAGTGGCAATTCCTGATGTGATTCAAGCTGACCTTTCTAAACCTAGCGGTAGTTATTTTGGTACTCAGTTAGGCAATAACTTTGGTGGGAGAAGACCAAAAGATGACGTAATCGATGTTACAGCATCTGTTGTCTTTGGTAATGCCGTTACAGGAATTACTGCTGGTCAAATTCCGGCACTGACTAGCGATAATGTCGGGCCGAATAATGCTAATTTTCTGCCTACTTTTCCTTATTTAGGTAATCCTTTGTAAGGCTTATGCATTTAAAAATACTATGGGTGTTAGTTCTAACTAGCCTACTGGTTTTGCTAAGACCCTCTGATACACAAGCGCTGAGTTTAGGCTACACCGATAGTAAGTTAGGCACATATTCATCTTTAGATGCTGATTTGGTATTTCCTGATTATTTACAGCGATCGCATATTATCAGCGTTTATGAACAGAAAGTTGCCCAATCTCCCGATTCCTCAATATTCTTACGTCTGCTAGCCGATCAATATTTGCGGCGTTTTCGAGAAGTTGGAGATATAGACGATGT
>JBBSOP010000003.1:0-34179 GCA_038259655.1 Chroococcales cyanobacterium | reverse complement strand
TATGGGGAATGGGGAACCAGAGAAAAAGCCTGCCTGCTTCCCCAGCTCGGCAACGCACAACATGGCGACAAGCACAAGTCTTAGAGATAGGACATTTATGGCTCATGAGTAACTACCTTGCTTAACCCCATTTCTTTTAGTGTTCCCACCAATATTCCTATAAAAAATGAATTACACATCAAATCAATGAAGATTTGATGTGTTCTTTTAGAAGGCAGGAGTAGGGGGGCAGAAGGCAGGAGGGAACTATACTGTTATTACTTTGAAGTTGTTAAAATAGAGCCTAGACCTATAGCAGCTTGCCGTTAGAAATCGCCAGTTTTGGTTATAGAATTAACCTCAACGCAAACAACGAATTGCTAGTAATAGTCCCCTCGCTTTATTCAGCGTCTCTTCGTATTCTTTTTCTGGATCTGAATCTGCTACCAAACCTGCGCCGGCTTGTACAGTTACCGTATTGTCATGCAATACCATTGTACGAATAGCGATCGCACTATTTAATTGTCCTTCAAAATCGTAATAACCATAAACGCCAGAATAAACACCCCGACGACTTGGTTCTAGTTCGTGGATAATTTCCATCGCCCTAATTTTGGGTGCGCCGCTGACTGTACCTGCTGGAAAACAAGCTTTTAATAAATCCCAGGCGGTTTTATCGGGTGCTAATTTACCCACCACATTACTGACAATGTGCATGACATGGGAGTAGCGCTCAACTACCATTAATTCATCAACTTTGACACTACCATTTTCGCAAACGCGCCCCAAGTCATTTCGCCCTAAATCAACGAGCATCACGTGTTCAGCGATTTCTTTAGGATCTTGCAGCAAATCCTCGGCTAAGGCTGCATCTTCTTTGGTTGTCTTACCTCGTGGACGTGTGCCAGCAATAGGGCGTACTGTTGCTATCACCTCACCATCAGAATCGCGTTCTGCTTTTACCATCACTTCTGGACTGGAACCGATGATTTGCCAATCTTGGAAGTGAAAGTAAGACATGTAAGGGGAGGGGTTAATTTGGCGCAAGGAACGGTAAAGCGCAAAAGGATCGCCTGTATATGGTGTTGATAAACGCTGGGAAATAACAACTTGAAAAATATCACCTGCTTTGATGTACTCTTTGGCCTTTTGGACACTAGCGCAAAATTCTGGGCGGGTGAAGTTGCTGGTGTATTCTTCAGTTCCCACTGCTCCTTGATTTCCTGGCGGTGTCCATTCCAATATGGTTTTTTGTGGCGACACTGGTAAAGATAGCTTGCTGACCATTTGAGTCACGCGATCGCCCGCTTGTTGATAAGCTAATTTTAAATCTACTGTTGGGTCACGTAAATCAGCGTAGGCGATCGCCCAAATTTTCCGCTTTACTTGGTCAAAAACTAGCAGTTGGTCTATCTGCATCCACAATCCATCAGGAATATTTCTCTTATCTGGAGCTTGAATTGGCACACGCGGCTCAATCCAGTTAATTAATTCATAGCCCCAAAACCCAAATAAACCACCAATTCCTTGTGGTAGTTCTGGTAACTTGACTGGGTGATAAGGCGCTAGACATTGGGCTAAAACTGTAAACGGATCGCCTTCAAAGACAACTTGAGAACCATCACGATGTGTTTGGGTTGTATTACTACCTCTGGCTTCCAAAGTCCACAACGGATCGCAACCGACTAAACTGTAACGCCCTAATTTTTCCCCGCCTTCCACCGATTCCAACAAAAAGCTGTAGGGTTGACCAGCACAGACTTTGTACCAAGCAGATACTGGTGTATCTAGGTCTGCTACCCATTCTTGATACACTGGCACGAAGTTACCTTGCAAAGCTAACCCAGAAAAATCAGAAAAGTTGGGGAAGATCATAAAAAGTTGAGAAATTGGGGAATTTAGGAATTAGGGATTGGGGATTGAGTCAGCTTTTTCATATCAAAGCTGCATATTGAGTAGATTGTTGAATGTTAACAGTCAACAACTTTCATCAGTAACAGGGCAATGAATATGTGTTTTAGCTTATTTGGATATTGGGAAAAATTTCCCTAGTCCCTAGTCCCCAGTCCCTAATCCCCATTACCTAGTCTCTAAGCATCGTAGGTATATTTGCCAGAAAACTTGAGTTTTGCTGGACTGGGGTTTTCTCCGATTCGGCGTGGTACATAACGTACTTTCTCGCGACCTTCGTTCACCTTTTCTGGGAAGACACCATCAGCTGGGTGAATGAAAGTGGTTTCTCCGTTAGGTAAAACCCGGTAAATTTTGTAATCTGTGATTTTGAATTTCCGGAGTTGACCACCTAAAGCAATGCCATATTCTTTGCGAGCTATATATAACAAATTTTCGCCTTGCCGCATAGTGGCAGCGCCACCTGTAGGCATTTCAAAAACTTGCTGCTTAGGGCTAGTCCAAGTGATAGCGTACTTTTCTTCCTCTTTTGCTTTTGTTAGCAAGCCGCCAGTGCTGCCACCAAATAGCGGAGTTTGTCCAGAAAGTGTTTCTGCCATAAAGCATTCTCTCAACGTTTTTAGGGCATCCTAACACCGCCATCACGCTCATATTGCGATCGCGTCATAGACTGTAACAGTTTTTAGTAAATTGTCAGTTGTCAGTTGCCAGTGGTTAATTACAACTAAGTACTAACTTTTTGACCAATGAAGCAAGTAAGAAGGACAAGCACCAACTCAAGGCATTTTCCTCCTGCCTCCTGCCTTTCCTGCCTTCTGTCTCCTGCCTTCTGCCTCACTTCGACTTCGACTAGGCTCAGTGACCACCTGCCCCCTGCTTTCTGCTTGGCCATTTTCAACTACAGGAATAGTGAAATGAAACTGACTGCCCTGATCTTTACCTTTTGAATCTGCCCAAATCTCGCCACCCCAGCCGTTAACAATTTGGCGGCAAATTGCTAATCCTAGACCAGTACCGCCGGCTGTCCGCCGCAGCGCTCCCTCTTCTTGATAAAAGCGGTCAAAAACTATTTCTAGACGATTGGGTTCGATGCCGCGGCCAGTATCAGCTACGGTGACTTCCACCATTTGGTTGTCGTTGCGAATCGCCTTAATAGATATTTCTCCTTCTTGGGGCGTGAATTTACAAGCGTTGTCTATAAGTTTTGCCAGCACTTCCACTAGCCAATCACCGTCTGCTCTAACCAAAGGCAGGTTTGGGGAAATTTGGGTTTTGATTTTAGGTGGCTTTTCTGCTGCGGAGCGTGTACGAAGTCGGCTGAGGGCTAAATCAACGCATTCTTGTAAGGTCAAGGATTCTGGATGCCATTCCACTCGCCCGCTTTCTAGATTAGAAAGGGTGAGGAAATCTTGTACCAGTTTCCGCATCCGTTCGGAGTCGGAAAGAGCAGTGCTGAGCATTACTTGCTGCAACTCTAAGGGCATATCCGGTTCACTAGCGAGACTTTCTAGGCACACTTGGATTGTAGATAGGGGAGTGCGGAGTTCGTGTCCAGTGATGGCTATGAGGTTGCTACGGGTGCGGTCAAGGGCTTCTAGCTGTTGGTTGAGTTCTTCGAGGTTGGCGTAAGCTTCGGCTTGAATCAGCGCTGCTCCCATTTGGGTGGCGATCGCTTCTACCAAATCTAATTCCCCTGGTTGCCATTCATGGGGCGGCAAGCTGCAATAATGTAACTCCACAATGCCTAGCAATCGCCCTTGAAATAACACTGGTTCGATTAACCAAGAGCGAATAGCAAACTTTTTGGCAATCAAAGATAATGTTTTTGAACTAATGACCCGCGAGTCAGTCAATGTATCTGCTACACATACACCCTCACCTTGCTTGACTACTTCTTGAAATAAAGGATTTTTATCTAACTCCCAGGTTTGTCCACAAATAGATAAAATACCAGGGTTTAAAAACTCGTGTTCAATCATTGCTTGGACATCTGTGGCTTGAGCGCGGTAAATTAGACAGCGACTAGCTCCTAGATGTTGTCCTAGTTCTTGGGCAGCAATTTGTAATACTTCGTGGGGATCGAGCGATCGCCGAATCGCAGTACTAATTGAGTTGACTAAACGTTCTTTGCGTGCTTGGGCAGTGATGGAACGGTAAGCTTTATGTAATTTATACTGACTCGCTTGCAGGTAAGTTACTAAGCGCTGCACGAAGGGGTCAGTGTCGATGTCACAAGCAAATTCAGTCATCTGGTCTGTTTGAGAGTAATTTCTGGTCTCTCCTATGCCAAACCTCAGACGTGCCTGTTTAACTTTGTTTGCTAAGATTGGTCTGTAAATCACAATCCTATCTAGAAGCAATTCTGCTGCTTTGAGGCTGACTCCCCGTTCTGATGTCCAAATCCCCTCAAACCTGCGAGATGTGTCCATATCTAAATTAGGAGTGAACTCTGGTAGTTGCTTATTTTTAGTAATCGAACCCAGGCTTTCTCGACAAACTAAGCAAGTAGCATAATTTTCGGCAATCACTACCAAATGCCATTCTTGACTTAAGGCATCTTCAAATTCAAAAGCAATCTTTTCATAATGTTCCGAACTGTTGGTAAAATCCGTTTCTGGAGCAGATAAAACATATATTTGATTACTTCGTTGAGCTAGTCGCTGATAGCGATGAGCTTCTTGACGATAATATCGCTCTCGTTGGAAGCTAGCAATTACTAAAGGCTGCTCCAAAGTTGCAGCCAAAACTTGATCTTCCATCGCGTGGGAGAGAGCTGTTAATGAAGCCTTGAAATATAGCTGGGGCCGCAGGTAGGGTATGGACTGTAGCAGATCACTCAGCACGGAAGTCGAAATGCTCATGAATATCGTTTAAGGAGAGAGAGCCACCATCTGGACAAGATCCACGTCACAGATGCATTGTACAAATTACAACGGACTCTCAAAGGAAGTAGACAGTTGCAATATGTAAAGAATCCTGAACAGCACTTTCCACATAAGAGTAGTGGTAGTACTTTAGATGCCTTGTATAACCCCCCTTCTCTGCGAGAGGCTGCGCCAACGGGGCGAGGGAACAGGGAAGTTCCCTTTTTTATTTTGTCTTTGCTACTACAAAATTATCCATAAATGCTAAAGAATCTGGCATTTTGGTTTTTTTCACCTCTTAAAAAGATCTTGCAGTATTTTTTTACAGTAGACTAAATTTTTACTTCATGCGATCGCGGCTTGGGCAATTTTCAAAATTAAAAAGGTAAGCGCTTATACCTACAACACACAATTCTTCAAGCCAGAAGGCGGTATCATACAAGAACTTTACCTATAAAGTTGCAGTTTTGACTGTTAAGCTTGATTGACGCTTGTCTTACCAACTCAGAAATTATCGCAGATAAATTTACATAAATTAATTGATTACAATGAATTTAGACTTACATTTCTAAATAAAGAAAATAAATATTTTTAAATTAAAAATAAAAATTATTTAAGTCGAATTAATCCAATTGCTAAAGTAAGTAACATTCTAAACCTGCAAAAACCTATGTATTCTCTCTGATTAATGCCTCTGATGGTTCAGTAACGTATAAACTCAACGGAAATTACTAATTTTTAGCCTTGACTTCAAATTGAGAAAATACCAATTTATAAAGATTTGTTACGGAGGTTTTGTGCCTGCTCTTTCACAGCAGTATGTAAGTATTAATTTGGCTCAATCGCTCAAATGAGTTTTTTAGAGCCTGTTGTGTTGCCTATTATTGATGCTGATACGACTACGACAATCTAGACCTCTACACGGAACTTTGGCTAATGACACCGGATGCGCTGATGAACCCGGAAAGAATTTCTTTGGACGGCAAAACTTTTATTCCCGCAGAACAATTACCTATCCCGGAGTGGCCTTGTGTTTTGAGTGAAAGACCACAACCAACTTTGACGGCTAAAGATGACGATTTATTTTTGGTGACGGATACAATGGGGAACATTTCTGGTTGTTCCCTCAACGAGGGCAACCCCAGTATGGGGCTGTTTTGCTCTGATACACGGTTTTTGAACCGTCTAGAGTTGCAAATTGAAGGGCGATCGCCAGTCCTACTTAGCAGTACTGCTGAAAAAGGGTTCTCACTCTCAGTTTTGTGTGCCAATCCTAGAATCGAAGAAAGCCTAAAAGCCGAAACTGTGGGGATTCGCCGTGAAATTGTCCTCAATGGCGCACTTTTTGAAGAAATAGAAGTCACTAACTACAGCACAACTACCGTCAGTTTTGAACTCAGTGTCAGCTTTGACGCGGATTTTGTAGATTTATTTGAAGTCCGGGGTTATGACAGAGACAAACAAGGTAAAATCCTGCGCTTAGCCGAACCAATCACAGAAGAAAAAGCTTCTGATAGCGTTTCGCCTGTGCAGACTCAGCCTCCTGAGTCTTTGACCTTAGCCTATCAAGGTTTGGATGGCTTGGTGATGGAATCCCGTATCCAATTCCAACACTGTCAACCAGACTATTTCAAAGGTTACACTGCGATTTGGCGGCTAGAGTTGGCTTCTCACGAAACTCGCAAGTTGGGCTATCGGGTAAACATGTTTACCAATAATAAATCTAGTTCTACCGTTAGTGCAGCTTTTACCCTCGGACAAGCCAAAGCTGCTGAATTGATGGAAGAACAGCACTGGGTACAACAAATTACCCGGATTAGCTCAGACAAAAGCATTTTCAATCATGTAATTGAGAGGGCTGAACAAGATATATATTTGTTACGCCAGTCTTTTGGCAAGTATAAGACTGTTTCTGCGGGAGTCCCTTGGTTTTCGGCATTATTTGGGCGTGATTCGCTGATTACAGCTTCCCAAACTTTAATGTTAAACCCGCAAATTGCCAAAGAAACTCTCATGTTACTGGCGACATACCAAGGTAAAATCGAGGATGACTGGCGCGAAGAAGAACCGGGCAAGATTTTACACGAGTTGCGGTTGGGGGAAATGGCACGTTGTCAAGAAATTCCCCACACACCCTACTACGGTACAGTTGATGCCACTCCTCTATGGTTAATGCTGTATGCTGAATACTACGCTTGGACTCACGATCAAGAAACCCAAGAGCAACTTTGGCCTAATGCTCTAGCAGCAATGGAGTGGATTGATCGCAATACCAAACAAAACGGTTATTTAACCTACTACCGCAGATCTAAACGCGGTCTAGCTAATCAAGGATGGAAAGACTCTGGCGACTGTATTGTAGACCACAAAGGAGAACTAGCTAACGGTCCCATTGCCCTATGTGAAGTCCAAGCTTACGTTTATGCAGCGAAAATGCGGCTGTCAGAAACAGCTAGAATGAAGAAACGTCTTGATTTAGCTGATCGCTGGCAAGAAGAGGCCAGAAACCTCAAGATTCGCTTTAATAAAGACTTTTGGATAGAAGACCAAGATTTCTGCGCTCTAGCTTTGGATGGAGATGGCAAACAAGTAGATAGTATTACATCTAATCCTGGCCACTGTCTGCATTTGGGTATTTTTACACCCGAAAAAGCATATAGTGTAGCAGAGCGTTTGCGAGCGCCAGATATGTTTAATGGCTGGGGTATTCGTACTCTTAGTAGTTTGTCACCAGCTTATAATCCGATGGGTTATCACGTTGGCTCTGTTTGGCCTCATGATAACTCTTTAGTGGCGATGGGGTTGCGATCGCTGGGACTGGTCGATCAAGCTCTAGAACTTTTCCAAGGCTTGTTTGACATGACCATCCATCAACCTTACCAATGTCCTCCGGAACTTTTCTGCGGCTACGAACGTAATGGAAATAAAGCCCCTGTAAAATATCCAGTTGCTTGTACTCCCCAAGCTTGGGCTACTGGCAGTATATTTCAACTCCTGCAAATGATTGTTAACTTAGTGCCTGACGCTCAAAATAATTGCCTACGAATTATCGACCCAGCTTTGCCAGAGTCGATTAATCGTCTGTCATTACATAATTTGCGAGTCGGCCCTACCATACTTGATTTAGAATTTGAGCGTTCTGGCAGTACCACAGCCTGTCGCGTTGCTAAAAAACGTGGCAACCTTAGAGTCGTTATCGAAGCTTAGATAGTGAATAGGGAGTAGGTAATTTATCGCTCCCTACTTTATGCTTCCTGCGATATGACGCACTCCTCACTCCCACTACAATTTATACTTCTTCGGAGTTTTCACTTTTATGTCCTGGAGAAGCTTCATAAAGAGCATCTAAGTGTTCGCGGGCATCATCAACGTTGATGGAACGCATCACTAACAGTGGTTCCTTAATTAAGTTACCCGCATTATCTAACAACTCTGGATGAGGCACAAACTGTCTTTTTGATGAGAAATAACCAAACTCACCCTGATTACCCATTTGCGAAGATCTAGCTGGATAAGGTCGCTCTCGATCAAAACTAAACATGATTAAATTGCGAATTAAGTTAGCAACAGCTATAACCGCAAGAATAGTAAAAGCAAGAATGTAAAGTAGGTGTAACATCAAATTTTCCTCTAGGAGCAAGCAAATTTTAAAACCTTATACTGTAGCGTTTAGCTTCGCCGATTCAATGACTTGCAGCGAAGCTAAATATTTAATGCACTTTTATATGAGAGAATTTTCAAACCTTATTTAGATAACTGTAGCATAGGATACATTATTTGTTAATAAAAATAATGTTAAGGATTTTGGACTATCAATGCGATTTATATACTGTCTTGCTTTTGCCAACCAGTTTGCTGAGAACGAAAGCGCATTGCGACATTCCAGCATTCTGTTACCAATTGATGCCAGGGCATTAAAGTTGCCATCTCAATCCCGACTTGTCCATCAGTCGCAGCAAACAGCATCTTTGCAGTGTTTAATTCCTCCTGCGCTTGCTTAACTCGCAATAGCAAGTCAGATTGGTCTTGTTCACTCATAAATGAAAGCCGTTCTGTTTCCAGAAAGTTACGCGATCGCGCAAACCAGTACTGAAAGTCATCTAACAACGGTTCTAAAATCGTTTTCAGCAGATCGGTCCCTGGTAAATTTGAGTCTCGCATAAATGAGAAGCATACTTCTAACTTCCTTACTAATATTAACGTAATTTACAATTCTTAACATTAGTATTCGCTCTTTCTAAAGAGAGATTTTCTAAAAAATCTGTAATATTTGTTACTAAAGTGCTTTTATATACCTGACAGAGTTTTATCAAAAAATCTATGTGCTGTTAGTATTAAATAACACATATTTTATTTAAGTAGATAATTCAATATCTAAAAAGTTAAGGATTAGCGAGAAATTAATTGTGTATTTAAAAGCACGTGTGTATCTTAAATATTTACATTTTTAGTTGAAGTATTGAATCAAAAATTGCTGTCTGTCTCTTACTCCACATTAATTCAACAGTTAAAATAGAAAGCTCAATTGGCAGGAATTAAAGTCGTTATAGTTGAATAAGCCTACACAACGCTCTGCCGTATTTGGGTAGATTTTTCCCAACACCAACTGATAAATTACTTTTGCAGTCACTTCGCCAATGGTTCAGCAACCGATGTCGCCTAATCAAGATCCCAATCAGCCGGAACAACCTGAAAAAATGTATTTACCGCGGACCAGCGAATCGGAAAAATTAAAAAAGATTCGTCACACAGCTTCCCATGTGATGGCTATGGCAGTACAAAAGCTGTTTCCTAAGGCGCAAGTTACAATCGGCCCCTGGATTGAAAATGGATTTTATTATGACTTTGATAATCCAGAACCATTTAGCGATAAGGATCTAAAAGCCATCCAGAAAGAGATGGTTAAGATTATCAATCGCAAACTGCCAGTCATTCCAGAACAAGTCAGTCGGGAAGAAGCCCAAAGACGGATTGAGAATATTAAAGAATCTTACAAATTAGAAATCCTAGCAGATATTAAAAAAGAACCAATCACGATTTACCACTTAGGAAACGAATGGTGGGATTTGTGTGCTGGGCCTCACTTAGAAAATACTAGTGAATTAAACCCCAAGGCAATTGAATTAGAAAGTGTTGCTGGGGCTTATTGGCGTGGAGATGAAACCAAAGCGCAGCTGCAACGCATCTATGCTACTGCTTGGGAAACCCCAGAACAACTTGCTGAATATAAGCGGCGCAAAGAAGAAGCCCTGCGACGAGACCATCGTAAACTGGGTAAGGAACTAGGATTATTCATCTTTTCCGATCTAGTAGGGCCGGGTTTACCTCTATGGACTCCCAAGGGTACTTTGTTGCGGAGTATTTTAGAAGACTTCCTCAAACAGGAACAGTTAAAACGAGGTTATTTGCCTGTAGTAACGCCTCACATCGGTAGAGTGGATTTATTCAAAACCTCTGGGCATTGGCAGCAGTATAAAGAAGATATGTTCCCAATGATGGCAGACGGTGAAGAAGCAGTAGCTCTTGAACAAGGCTTCGTCCTTAAGCCCATGAATTGCCCTTTCCATATCCAAATATATAAGAGTGAATTGCGTTCTTACCGGGAACTACCAATGCGTCTAGCTGAATTTGGTACTGTTTACCGCTACGAACAGTCAGGGGAATTGGGCGGTTTAACGCGGGTGCGCGGCTTTACTGTGGATGATTCTCACTTGTTTGTTACCCCAGAACAGCTAGACAACGAATTTATTAACGTTGTGGAGTTGATTTTGTCGGTATTCAATAAACTGCAACTAAAGAATTTTAAAGCTAGACTGAGTTTCCGCGATCCAGCTAGTGATAAGTACATCGGTGATGATCAAGCTTGGGAAAAAGCTCAAGGTGCGATTCGCCGAGCAGTAGAAAAACTGGGAATGGAACATTTTGAAGGAATTGGGGAAGCAGCTTTTTATGGCCCCAAACTCGACTTTATCTTCAGTGATGCCTTAGAGAGGGAGTGGCAATTAGGAACTGTGCAGGTAGATTACAATTTACCAGAACGTTTTGATTTGGAATATGTCTCTGAGGATGGTTCGCGCCAACGTCCAGTGATGATTCACCGTGCGCCCTTTGGTTCCTTAGAACGGCTAATTGGGATTTTAATTGAAGAGTACGCTGGTGATTTCCCTGTATGGTTAGCACCAATACAAATTAGATTGCTACCAGTAGGAGAAGCCCAATTAGATTTTACCAAAGATGTAGCCGCGAAAATGTTAGCTGTGGGTATTCGTGCTGAAGTAGATACTAGTGGCGATCGCCTGGGTAAATTGATTCGCAATGCCGAGAAACAAAAAATACCAGTGATGGCAGTGGTGGGAGCAAAAGAAGTAGAAACCAACAGCTTGAGCATTCGTACCCGCGCCTCTGGAGAGTTGGGAACAATATCTATAGATGAAGTGGTGGACAAAATGAAAAAGGCGATCGCTAACTTCGAGAACTTTTAGTTACAAAAGCTAACACCATTAATATAACTAGACTCCCCGCTAACATTACCACTTGGTAGCGGGATTTTTTGCTGAAAATTCCTAAGCGTCAAATTGCATACAAGTCTATCTATGCTTACTTAGGAAAAAGACTTATGAAGAAATTGTTACAAAGTTTAGTAGAATGACATCATCCACAAATAAGTATTTTTTCTTATTGACATGATAGCGGATCGATTTCCCTGGCTTACCGCGATTGTTTTGCTGCCCCTTGTGGCTTCCTTTGTTATCCCTGTGCTACCTGATAAAGATGGTAAAGTTGTGCGCTGGTATGCACTGGGTGTAGGTATCGCAGACTTTGCCTTGATGTGCTACGCCTTTTGGAAGCATTACGATGTCAGCAATGCTAGTTTTCAACTCGCGGAAACTTATGCCTGGATGCCTCAGTTAGGTTTCAACTGGGCAGTATCGGTCGATGGGCTTTCAGTCCCGCTTGTACTTCTAGCAGGATTTGTTACCACACTTTCGATTTTTTCAGCTTGGCAAGTTGATCACAGACCCCGCTTGTTTTATTTTTTGATGCTGGTGTTATATTCGGCACAGGTAGGGGTGTTCGTTGCCAAAGACTTGCTGCTATTTTTTATTATGTGGGAAGTTGAGTTAATTCCCGTATATTTATTAGTCTGCATTTGGGGTGGACAAAGACGGCGTTATGCAGCAACAAAATTTTTAATATACACCGCAGCAGCTTCTATATTTATTTTGGTAGCAGCCTTAGCAATGGGGCTATACGGTGGCGGGAATATGACATTTGATATTACCGCCCTCGCCAGCAAAGAATATCCCCTCGGTTTACAATTGCTGCTTTACGCAGGTTTGCTGATTGCATTTGGTGTCAAACTTGCTGTTTTCCCCATGCATACTTGGCTACCCGATGCTCACGGCGAAGCATCTTCTCCTGTATCGATGATTCTGGCTGGTGTGTTGTTGAAGATGGGCGGATATGGACTAATTCGCTTGAATCTTGAACTACTTCCCGATGCACACATTTACTTTGCCCCAGTTCTAGCTATTCTAGGGGTTGTCAATATTATTTATGGTGCATTAAACTCCTTTGCTCAAACTAATATGAAGCGGCGTTTGGCTTATTCGTCGATTTCTCACATGGGGTTTGTACTATTGGGGATTGCGTCCTTTACTGATTTAGGAATCAACGGTGCGATGTTGCAGATGATTTCGCATGGTTTGATTGCATCAGTCCTATTCTTCTTGGCAGGTGTTACTTACGATCGCACCCATACTATGGTAATGAAAGATATGGGCGGTATTGGTCAAGCCATGCCGAAAGTGTTTGCTCTGTTTACAATTGGAGCAATGGCATCTCTGGCTCTCCCTGGGATGAGTGGCTTTGCTGGCGAACTCTCAGTTTTTGTTGGTGTGACAACCAGTGACGTTTATAGTTCGACTTTCTGCACCGTAACGGTTTTTCTGGCCGCAGTCGGAGTAATCCTCACACCTATCTATCTACTTTCGATGCTGCGACAGGTATTTTACGGTAAAGTAGCAGTTCCCGTATGTGACATTGATAATGCTAGCTTAGAAAATCAAGAAGATGAGGGAACAGTTTGTTTTGGTACAGACTGCCTTGTACCAGATGAAACTGTCTACGATGATGCTAGACCGCGTGAGATATTTATTGCTGCCTGTTTTCTAGTTGTAATTATTGGTATTGGTTTCTATCCCAAGATGGCTATGCAGATGTATGACGTGAAGACTGTAGCGGTGAATACTCATATCCGCCAGTCTTACGCTATAGTGTCGCAAACAAGTCCTCGGATATATGCCGATAAATTATTGGTTCCGCAAATTTCCAAGACTTAGGTAACTCCTGTTTTGGGAACTTTTTAGACAGTTAGGGAAAAAAGCGATCGCTTCTAATGTTGAGGCGATCGCTTTTGCAATAGGATTAGGCGATCGCACGACCTAATCAAAGCTCAGTTTTGTAGCGTAAATGAACTTAAAAAACTATCCTTGACAAAATAAAAGTTTTACATTCTCGATTTCAAATTAAAGAAGTTTATATTAACATAGAAATTAAAGTAATATTTATAACATTGATTATAGCTATGCGAGACCCAGATAAGGAGCGTCGCCGAAATCGCCCTGTCAATAATCCTCATCCACCTGCGAAAGAACCACTTTCTTACCATGAGCTTAACCATAAATGGAAGAATGCTCGTGCCGATGCGATTCAATGGGAACAAAGTGCAAAAAGATATGAAGAAGCTGCATCCCAACTAACTCAAGTTCAGCAAGATATTCAAACTTACCAAGTTAAGGTTAACGATTTAGAAAAACTTGCAGCACATAATTTACAGATATATCTTGATGAACAAAAAAATTATCAGCAGACTTTATGCCTGTACAACGAAGAAAAAACTAAAGCAATTGAATTAATTGCCCAACGTGATGAATGGCAACAGCGCGCGAAAGAAAATCAGGAAGCTGCATTTCAACTAACTCAAATTCAGCAAGATATACAAACTTACCAAATTAAGGTTAACGAGTTAGAAAAACGTGCAGCAGACAATTATTTAGTCTATCTTAATGAACAAGAGAATTATCAACAAGCTCTAAATCGCTACAATGAAGCCAAAGCGAAAGCAACTGAATTAATTGCCCAACGTGACGAATGGGAACAACGTGCGAAAGAAAATCAAGAAGCTGCATTTCAACTAACTCAAGTTCAACAAAATATCCAAACCTACCAAGTTGAGGTTAACGAATTAAAAGAACGTGCAGCATACAATTACCAGATATATCTGGATGAGCAAAAAAATTATCAGCAGGCTCTACATCGTTACAATGAAGAAAAAGCTAGAGCCGCTGAATTACTTGCTCAATATGAAGAAATGAAATCTGAGCGAGACAATTATTTAACTCTATATAATGAGGCACAAACACAACTTAAATTTGAGCGACGTTCCAAGGCTGGTATTAAAGGATGGGAAACTCGGCGTAAAGCTGAGAATGAAAGGCTAAAACGGGAAATTGCTGAGATGGTTGTTCTGCTGCGCGAATCCCTTGCAAGTAAGGATGATGCTATAAATAACCTGTACGTTGTAGCAAAACGCATGGATCGTATTCAATCTCTAGTAGATTCGGTGGAAGATGACACAACAGGTAATCCTGTAGGTTTGGTACAAAAGTTTAAACGCATCTGGGTTGCTATTAAAGAGATACTTTCGGAATAAACAAGCATCTTTATGAGCAAAGAATCAGAATCAACTACAAGAAATCAAAGTAAAGCTAAGTTAGGGGAGCAAATTCGTAATATTGCCGATAGACTTAAACAAGAAAATGAGGTGCAGATTAAAGCTACTTCGCGTATTTTGGGAGCTGCGGCTCAAATTTCCGAAAATCATGATCGACTCATTAATGAGGTAGTTGATATGGTTGAGGAAGACCTTAATAAACAAACCCAGACGGATCAAAAAGATATTTATACGGTTGAGATTCTCAAGCAACAGTTTAAAACATTACGTGAAGCAAAGGATCATTTTAAACTGAAAACGAGTAGTTGGGAATCCCTCGCTCAAAAACTAAATAATTCATCTTCCCAAAAGCTCGTATCTGAAACTAAACCTCAGTCATTTCAAGCTTTTGAAAGTAACGGTATGAGAAAATTTGAACATGATGGCAAAAATCCCGAAGGTTTGACAGTTTATTTAGAAGCAGATGTCGCAGAAATGTTTCCCAATACTCAAGCAGTAAATGAAGCTCTACGTTTTCTAATTAGAGTTACGAAGAAAAACTGCTAAAAAAGTAAATTTATTATAATTAATTTCATAGGAGAATCTCATTTGTGTTCAATATTAATCGAGAGGAAGAACTGAAAATTTTGAAGTTAGAAGCATTACAGCGTGATATTGCGATCGCAGTTGAACAGCTAAAAAATGGAGAATATACTGAATATAACGATGAATCTTTACCCAGTTTGCTAGAAAAGATCAAGGCACGGGAACAGCGTAAACTACATCAGGATAGCTGATAAGGATTTGTTGAGTCGAACTTTACTCAAACTACGCTACAGCAAATCCTGTGTATGGTCTAACATCTGGTTCATGAAATGCTAAAACAATATCCTCTTTAGGAATACCAACTTGGACTAATTCATTAGCAATTCCGTCTTCTGTTCCGTCTCGTTGCACCCAAACTTTACCATTAGTAATGCTGAGGTGAATTAGACAACCATGAATGCGCCCTTCCTTACCCCAACCGACAGAAATGATTAAATATTGATCTGTTTCAGGGTCAAAAGCAGCTTGATTTTCAATATCTGCATTTGCATAGGAGATATTGATATACTGTTTGAGAATATCCCGAATAATTTTACGGTATTTTTCTAATTTATCCATTTCAAAATTACCTCATGTTTTGGTTTAAAGATAATTAATTTAATCAGCTTTTTGTCTAAAAATATCTTTCCACCGAGCAAAAACTCATGCAAATCAACCCTTTACATGAGATGCTGGTTGATTAGTTAGTGAATATTTGCAGATGTCTGGTGTTTCTAGTGTCACTGTTATTGTTCCTGCCACAACTGCTAATTTGGGGCCTGGTTTTGATTGCATCGGCGCAGCTTTAACGCTGTATAACGAATTTAAGTTCACTCGCCTAGAAGAGGGTGGGTTAACTATTCATGTCACAGGCACAGAAGCTGAACGAGTACAAACTGATGAAAGTAATCTGCTTTATCAAGCATTTTTAAAGTTATATCAATATATAGAGCAAACGCCGCCATCTGTGAAAATGGAGATTCAGTTGGGTGTACCACTGGCGCGGGGTTTGGGTAGTTCGGCGACGGCTATTGTTGGTGGGTTGATTGGTGCGAATGAATTGGCGGGTACGCCTGTGTCTGAGTTGCAGGTAATGGAATTAGCGATCGCAATGGAAGGACATCCTGATAATGTTGTTCCAGCTTTGTTAGGGGGATGTCGTCTGGCTGCTACTAGTGATGCAGGTTGGGAAATTTGTGATGTTCCCTGGCATCAAGATATTATCCCAGTTGTAGCTATTCCTGATTTTGAACTTTCCACCAAAGAAGCACGGCGGGTTTTACCAACACAAGTCAGTCGTGCAGATGCGATTTTCAATACGGCACATCTGGGTTTATTGTTGCGTGGTTTGCAAACTGGTAAGGGAGAATGGTTAAGAGCTGCTTTGCAAGATAGGTTACATCAGCCTTATCGTCAAGCTTTGATTTCTGGTTACGATGCTGTGAATGCAGCTGCTGTCGCAGCTGGTGCTTATGGCATGGTGATTAGTGGTGCAGGTCCGACACTGTTAGCTTTAGCAGATCCAACACAGTCAAAGGCTGTAGAAATGGCGATGTTAACCGCTTGGCAAGAAGCAGGAATTACAGCTGTTGTGCGATCGCTTGGCGTTGATACCCAAGGTGCAAACAGCTTTCACGCAGGATAAACAAAAATTATGCAGCAAATTCAGGCAGAAATAACAGCACTTAACACTCAGATTCAAGTTCTCCAACAAGAACGTACTGCTCTTAATATTAATCATGCGATATCTGCTGGGAATGATTCACTCCTAGCCATAGTTGAGGCTTACCGCCGTCAAGCCAGGGAAAATCCTCAATTATCAGCGGAACTTAAAGGTATAGATGATGCGATCGCAGCTTTGGAAGTGCAGCTACATCATAAACAAACTGAATTAGCGTGTTGTCAAATTGAATCAAAACAACTTACCCCACAGCAACAGTTAGACGAAGCCAAAAGAGTGGCTCAGGTTCATGCTCAACGTATTAACCAACTTGCAGGAGAACTAGCAACAGAAATCCGCTTTCTCAAAGCTTGTGCAGATCAAATCAGCCCCATGTATTGGCAAGTATATTACAAGCCCTTCATCACTGGCTTTAAAACCATATCAGTTCCATACGTCCGTTCAGATATGGAAGTGTGGTCAATTGTCAATAGGATTGTCTAGTCTAATGGTTAGCCCTTTCAAGGTGGGTAAAATTTTTAGTTAAAACATTTCTCCTTAAACTCCTCTCTCTGTGTACTCAGCGTCTCTGTGGTTAAAGAAATTACTTTTACACCATAGAGTTAACGCTACCGCGCAGAGAGCGCTGAGAAAAAACAAGAGATTTTAGGTGATTTCTAGCGAAGAAAATACCAATGCTGATGAGTTTCGACACTTCAACAGGCTACTTCGGCTGCGCCCTTCTCCTGTCGGAGACGCTGCGCGTTAAGCGTAGCTATGCCGCAGGCTTTACGACTACGGCTCCATCGAGCGTAGCCGAGATGCTCAGGACAAGCTCAGTACAAGTCAGTGCAGCGCTCCGCTCAACTCTCGACTCTTTCGTTGGTTTCGACTTCGCTCAACCAACGACTGCGGTAAATTCATTAATGCTTACGAGTCAGCTTAAAAGGGATAGTCTAAGATTCCAGCACAAAGTCAAGAGATAAATATCAAAGATTGTAACGGTGGCTTGAGCTACCGTTTTTTGTTGACGTTGCAAAAGTTTACATTTACAATTGAAAGCGCCAAAATCTATGAGTATTTATTCTTAATTAGTCTTCAAAATTGAGATTTTTATGAGTATATATTCCTGTCAAAGCCAAAAGTTTAATCTTAATAGAGATAAATAACCTTTACAAAACTATAAATTCCTTAATATAATGTAATCGAAAGTGAAAAAGCAAAACGATTGTCAGAAGTGATGAATCCTATTGAGTTTCCTTGGCTAACAGCCATAATCCTCTTGCCCTTGGTGGCTGCCTTAGCCATTCCCTTAATCCCAGATAAGGAAGGCAAAACTGTCCGCTGGTATGGTCTGGGAGTTGCTTTTACTGATTTTGCCTTAATGATTTATGCCTTCTGGCATAGCTACAACTTCCAAGATTCAACATTCCAACTTGTAGAAAACTATTCTTGGATACCGCAGTTGGGTTTGAACTGGTCTGTAGCAGTTGATGGTCTGTCGATGCCCTTGGTTCTACTCACAGGCTTAATTAATACCCTCGCAATCTTCGCGGCTTGGAAAGTTACCACCAAGCCGCGATTATTTTATGGATTAATGCTGGCAATGTACAGCGCTCAACTTGGTGTGTTTGTCGCCCAAGATTTGCTGCTGTTCTTTTTGATGTGGGAAATCGAATTAGTCCCTGTATACTTGCTGATATCAATTTGGGGTGGACCAAAGCGCCGTTATGCCGCTACTAAATTCATTATTTATACTGCCGCTGCCTCCATCTTCATCTTGATTGCAGGTTTTGCAATGGCATTCTCTGGAGATAATGTCACCTTCGACATGGCAACTCTGGGAATGAAAGAATATCCCAAAGCTTTTGAACTTTTAGTTTATGCAGGTTTCTTGATTGCCTTCGGTGTAAAACTGCCGATTTTTCCTCTCCACACTTGGCTACCTGATGCCCACGGTGAAGCATCAGCACCCGGTTCGATGATTTTGGCTGGTGTGTTATTAAAGATGGGTGGATATGCCCTCATCCGTTTCAACGTAGAAATGTTACCCAATGCCCACGTTACTTTTGCTCCTGTGCTAGCAATTTTGGGTGTAGTAAACATTGTCTACGGTGCTTGTTGCGCCTTGGCTCAAACAAACCTCAAACGACGCTTGGCTTACTCTTCAATTGCCCACATGGGGTTTGTATTAATTGGTATTGCTTCTTATACAGAACTTGGTATTAGTGGTGCTGTTCTCCAAATGGTTTCCCACGGCTTGATTGCCGCTAGCTTATTTTTCCTATCCGGTGTAACTTACGAACGTACTCACACTTTGATGATGGACAAAATGGGCGGTATGGCAAAGGTAATGCCCAGAACCTTTGCTCTATTTACCATTGGTTCAATGGCTTCTCTAGCTTTACCAGGAATGAGTGGTTTTGTGGGTGAGTTGATGGTATTCCTTGGTATTGCCACCAGTGATGTTTACAGTTCCAGTTTCAAAATTGTAGTTGTGCTGCTATCAGCAGTTGGCGTGATTCTGACTCCGATTTACTTACTGTCAATGCTCCGTCAAGTCTTCTACGGCAACCAAAGTGAAGAGTTACATCTAGATGCTGTAATCGCTGATGTCAAGCCCCGCGAATTGTTTATCACAGCTTGTTTGCTGCTGCCAATCATCGGTATCGGCTTCTATCCCAAATTGGCAACGCAAACTTATGATGTCAAGACAATAGAATTAGCAGCCCATGCTCGCCAAGTTCTACCAGTCGTTGCTCACCAGCAACCATCAAGTTTATACTCGCGCCTTTTTACAGCGCCTACACTGGCTTCTTCTGAGGTTGAAAGTTTAATTAATATTTCCGAGTAAAAATACTACCCAATTAGGGTGCTGCAATTAAATTCTAAAAATGAGGGGAATAAAGGGGTGGTTACGAAACTACCCCTTAAATTTTGCCAAAAGTTAAGATATATTTTCAGAAAAAGTTGCAGTAGATATACAAATTTACAGTTTTAAAAATTACAAAATATATTTATAAATTATAATTTCTATAGTTGATTATTTAGCAAATACAGTTAGATATTTTGACTTTAAACACTACTGTACTTACGAGTTGAGTAAAATATCAAACTTTTCACACCAACGCAATATCACTGCAACAAAACTGTCATAAACACTGTCTACATTAGTAATACATTAAATTTTCTTCTAAATAGCAATGAAAAACCAAGTACACGACGCAAATCAACCTTTAATTAATTCTAAATATCATCACAATACACCCTGGAAAAAAGCAGCAGCCTCTTTATCGTTGGTGCTGTTGGGTTCGGGTATGACATTGGCAGGCGGTTATTTAGCTGGAAATAATCAGCAGTTGTCTGAAAATGCTTCTAAACTGGCTGTGAGTAAAGTAAACGCTGCTCCCCCATTACCAGCTGCCACAGATCCTAATTTTGTGATCAAAGTGGTACAAAAAGTAGGCCCGGCTGTGGTGCGGATTGATTCTTCCCGAACGGTTAAATCTAGAATACCAGCAGAATTTAACGATCCATTTTTTCGCCGCTTTTTTGGTTCTCAACTACCAGAACAAGGGCAAAGAGTAGAAAAAGGTACTGGTTCAGGTTTTATTCTTAGTGGTGATGGACAGATTCTCACTAATGCACACGTTGTAGATGGTGCTGATACGGTAACAGTAACACTCAAGGATGGCCGTAGCTTCCAAGGTAAGGTGTTGGGTAAAGATGAGTTAACAGATGTGGCTGTTGTCAAGATTCAAGCTGACAATCTGCCATCAGTAACATTGGGTAACTCAGACCAACTGCAACCGGGAGAATGGGCGATCGCGATCGGTAATCCTTTAGGATTAGATAATAGTGTGACTACAGGAATCATCAGCGCCACAGGACGCACCAGCAATCAAATTGGCGCTCCTGATAAGAGAGTGGAATTTATTCAAACTGATGCAGCAATTAATCCTGGTAACTCTGGCGGGCCTTTGTTAAATTCCCGTGGTGAAGTAATTGGGATGAATACAGCTATTATTCAAGGCGCACAAGGATTAGGTTTTTCTATTCCCATTAACACAGCACAACGTATTTCTAAGCAACTGATAGCTACAGGGAAAGTGCAGCATCCCTATTTGGGTATTCAGATGCTGGGATTAACGCCTCAAATCAAGCAGAATCTCAACTCAGACCCCAATAGCGGTATAACTGTCAATGAAGATAAAGGTGTCTTAGTTGTAAAAGTTATGCCCAATTCACCTGCTGCAAAAGCAGGAGTACGTGCCGGTGATGTTATTAAATCGCTGAATGGTAAATCTGTGACAGATGCTAGCAGTGTACAAAGAGCTGTAGAAAGTAGCCAAGTTGGAGGAAATTTGAGCTTGGAGTTACGACGCAATGGACAAACTATCAACTTAGCTGTTCAACCCGGTGCTTTCCCAACTCAACAAGCGCAACTATAGTTGTTGCCTCAGGGTGCGTTAACTCATTAACGCACCCTGAGGCATTATTGTTAACGTCCTACCAAATAACGTAAACCAATGAGTAACAAAAAGATGCCATAGAGCTTTTTCATCATCTCACTACTAATAAATGGCTGATTAGCAAATAATGCTCCAAAGAAATTACCAATTACTAGACCAACAGCAATCATCACAGCATATTTAATATTAATATTACCGCTACGATAATAAACTGCTGCTCCTAAAATGCCAATTGGTAATATTTGGGCAGCTATAGAAGTACCAGTAGCAAATTTTTGATCTAGTCCAACTATCAATACCATTGCTGGAACCATAATTGCACCACCACCGATGCCAAACATCCCACCAGCAACTCCAGCGACTAGACCAATAAGTAACATTTGCACAAGTATATTAGACATACAAAACTATTTGTTTGTTATTAGTTATAAATTGATTTTATGGCTCTACCGTACTTATTATGCTAAATTCGCAGCTTATTAAGAGGGAACACTTCGACAAGCTAATTCGGCTACGCCCTTCTCTACGAGAGGCTGCGCTCAGGCTAAACTCAGTACAAGTCAGTGCATCGTAGGGAACAGGGAACAGGGGAAAAAGGCTATATCAGGACTTACGCAAAATTATGGAAAAACGTAGACGCGCCAGCGGCTTCCCGAAGGGTACCACAAAGGACACAAAGGACACGAAGTTAAGAGGGTTTCAGAGAGTTCTTGCGTAAGCCCTAAATATAAAGCGATTATCTTTGTTAATAAGCATTATTTCCCTTATATCTCTACCTTTTTGAGATTTCGCTACGTCAACTTAGCACACTAGCTACTGAGGAACCGATTTTATGTGACAATATGGATTTAGGTAACATCCCATGAACACCTTTTTGGGGACTGTTGACAACTTGAGTGATGCGAAAATTTACGGCTAAACTACACAATACATAAGCATCTTCTGCCGATAATTTTACAAAACGTTCTAGAAAATCAATCATATTTTTCACAGCCATTTCTAAAGCTGCATCTAAAGTTTGAGCAAACCCCATTGTGATGATATCGGTAGGTGTTTCAGCGATGGGTGTTGATAGTTGTAAATCCTTGCGAAGTTTGAGTATTATTCTGCCATTCATGGAAGTTTCAATAGCAGTCACATTAACTTCGCCATCTCCTTGGGCTGAATGTCCATCACCAATAGAGAATAATCCACCAGGGACGAAAATAGGCAAAAAAACGCGAGAGCCTGTTTGTAGTTCACGGTTGTCAATATTACCACCATAAGAACCAGGTGGAATGGAATTTCGGGAAGTTTCTGGGGTAGCGACACCAAGAATGCCAAAAAAAGGTCTGAGGGGAATTTTAATACCGCTATCTGGAGGAAATTCAGCAATATTATCAACTAAATCAAGAGGAATAAACCTCAGAGCCGGTTGAGGGAATTGTTGCGGTAAAGCTCCCCAACCTGTACGAATTGCATTGAAGCCAACTGGTAAACTAGGTGCGATCGCTTCTAATCTTACTTCTAAAACATCCCCTGGTTCTGCATCTTTTACATAAATTGGCCCTGTTAATAAATGAGGCCCCGCTGCAATTTTACGTTTTGGTGCTAGATTTTTGCAGATATCAACAAATTCGGGTGTGAGAAACTCTGGTGGTGCTTTGTCGTAAACATAGTAACCAGTATAAGTTTCTACGTCAATTGTGTCGCCAGAATCAATAATAAGTGCTGGTTTTAATAAATGCGAGAAACCACCTAGATGTACGGTTTCCTTGGTGGCTTTTAAAATATGGTGAGTCATTGCCATTTATGAATAATTAACTCGTGAACAACAAGATCCCCGACTTCTTAAAGAAGTCGGGGATCTAAGACTCACAAATATTTGTAGAAACGAACTGAATAACGTCTGCTAATCCTGCTTGTGTTTTTAAATTTGTGAAAATAAAAGGTTTAGCACCACGCATTTTTTTTGCATCTCGTTCCATGACATTTAAATCTGCGCCAACATAGGTCGCAAGGTCAGTTTTATTAATTACTAATAAATCAGATTTAGTAATACCAGGGCCACCTTTGCGGGGAATTTTATCACCAGCGGCGACATCAATAACGTAAATTGTTAAATCTACTAATTCGGGACTAAAGGTAGCTGCTAAATTATCACCGCCACTTTCCAAAAATACTAAATCTAAATCGGTAAATTGCAATTCTAATTGTTCAATAGCAGCCAAATTCATTGAATCGTCTTCACGAATAGCAGTGTGAGGACAGCCGCCAGTTTCTACACCCAAAATGCGATCTCTTGTCAAGGCCTGAGAACGCACTAAAAACTGAGCATCTTCTTGAGTATAAATGTCATTGGTGACTACGGCAATTTGATATTGCTCACGCAACGCTTTACACAAAGCATCAACTAAAGCAGTTTTCCCAGAGCCTACTGGCCCAGCAACCCCCACTCGAAATGCGTTCATTTGTTTCCCCTGTCTTCGCTAACTAGTAGTCTGTCAAGTGGTTTTGAAGGTTTGTAGGAAGCAGAAGAAAAGGACTAAAGTCCTTACTACAAAAAGCTCACATTATAAGTCTTTTGACTTCCGCGCAGCGGTACTAGCTCCTAAATAACCTTGTATACTGCGTTTCATGCTGCATACTTGCTAATGATAAGCCCCAACTACAACAACTGAGTTCATCATCCTTCAAATTGAGAATTTCTAATGCTGCTGCACTAATTAATGGCTGTAATTCTAGTAATAACTGTTGTCCTGCTGTTTGACCAAGGGGGATGAGTTTGATTCCAGCAGTAATTAGATTACTTGCCCAACTATGCAGATATGCTAATAAAGCAGCTTGGATATGAATTTGCCAAAAGGCGATCGCAACGCCAAAAGCGATCGCATAATTACAAGGATTACCCACAATATTTACTAATGGCAAGATTTCTGGTTGTATTTTACCAAGTAACTGCATCAGCGATCGCCCCATTTGCCAGCTAGAGGCGCGTAATTCTTGGGTTTCTCTAGCAGCGGATAACCACAGATTCCAACGACGTAAAGTTTCCATATCATCCATTTTTGCAGATTGCTCGGCTCGTACCATCACCGCCGCTTCTAAGCGAATCGCTCCATAACATAGTTCTGCTGATAACCAGTGTTTGAGACTTTTTTGATTGGCGATCGCACCATTTTCTACCAGTGTCTCTAATCCTTCAGAATAACTATATGCTCCCACAGGTAAAGCTGGACTTGCCAATTGCAAAATACTCAAAAAATGGCTATTAGTGAGGGTGATGTTGTCCATAAGCGCCTAATTCTGGCTGAAACGGTAGGTTTTCGGCTGTGATTTTTAATCCCAACTGTTCCAGCATTGCTTGCAAAACAGCATCGTTTGCTAAACGTAAATAGTTGGGCGTAATTTCTACAGGTACATGACGATTTCCTAAATGATATGCTGCCCGCATTAATAACAACGGTGTTTGGGCAAAAACAGTTAAAACGGGTTCTGGTTTGGCAGTAATTCTAATTAAGCTGCTATTACTTTCATCTTGGAGAATATCGCCATCTCTTAAAACGGTTCCTCTGGATAAACGCAAAAACACAACTGTGCCATCTTCCGCCTCAAAGCGATGACGGCTGCGAGTGCGTTCTTCGGCTGTGAGTGCTAGGGTCAAAATAACCGATGCATCAGGGTTTGGTGGTTGACGTTGGGTTAAAGTTAGCATGATTAATCAGATTAAAATAGCAATTTGTATATGTCTGTCGAGTATAAAGGTTGATGTGATCTTGCACCTAGACGCAAAGCCAATTTTAGATTTTGGGGTGATGTGTGTTTAAATTTCTGACAAAACTTGACTACTTACTGAAAGAAACTTTCCTCGGTTTACTGCGCGGAGGTTGGATGAATTGGGCAGCTGTAAGTACTGTTACTGTATTACTATTTTTATTTGGCCTGAGTCTGCAAACTTCTTGGCAAGTGGAAAAAATGCTTAACCAGTTTGGCAGCCAACTAGAAGTATCAGTTTATCTCGAACCGGGTACACAAGCTCAAAGTATTGAGACATTTGTGGCACAAATGCCGGAAGTGGTGGCGATGCAAACAATTACCAAAGAACAAGCTTGGACTAAGTTAGTTAAAGAATTGGGAATTGCAGATATTGATGGTGCTACCCAGCAGTTAGGGGATAATCCTTTAGTTGATGAGATGAAGGTAAAAGCGAGAAATTCTCAGGTTGTGCCGGCTTTAGCGACGCAATTAGCTAAGTTACGGGGAGTTGAGACGGTGCAGTATGTCGATGAAGCAGTAAAACGCATTGCCCAATTGCACCAAGGTCTCAACTGGATTACTTTAACAATTACAATTATTTTGACTTTAACTGCGATCGCTGTCACTAGTACCACAATTCGCCTGATTGTCATGGCGCGTCGTCGAGAAATTGAAATTATGCAACTGGTAGGAGCAACTTCAGCATGGATTTACCTACCATTTATTTTACAAGGCATTGCCTTTGGTTTAGTTGGCGGTGCGATCGCTTGGTGTTTTATTTCTGTAATTCAACAATTTATCAGTAAGTTATTAGCCAATCAACCAGAATTTATCAAATTTATTAGCAATGGTGTCCAACTTACAGCCACACAAATCTTATTATTGCCACTGATTCTCTTAAGTTTCGGTGCAGCGGTAGGATTAATGGGAAGCTTATTTGCTGTTCGGCGTTTTGCTAAAGGTTAAATACTAAGTATTGGTCATGGGGCATGGGGTATTGATAAAGGAAAAAGTTGCTATGAAATCGCAGTGGGAATGTTTTCTGCAAAATCTTGGGGTCTGGGAAGGTTCATTTACCAATTTTTCGCCTCAAGGTACACTTCTAAAAGATATTCCTAGCCGTCTGACCTTAGAAGGGTTGAACAATAACCAGACAGTGCGTTTGAGTCTCTGCCGTTCAGGACAAGCTGACTTGGTTTTAGAATATAGCTCTGTGGGAGGAAGTATTCTGTTTTTTGAAAATGGAGCATTTTCTCAAGGTTCAATTCAGCTAGCACCATTTACTGAATTTGGAGCAGAATCTTGTTTAATTTATGAAAATCGCCGCTTACGTCTGGTGCAGCTGTTCGATCAAAATGGTCAACTAGACAAATTCACCTTGATTCGAGAACATTTAGCGGGAACCCCAAAACCAGAAACCACAACTCTGCAAATAGATGACTTGTTAGGAGAATGGCAAGGTGAAGCAATAACAATATATCCAGACTGGCGATCGCCTGATACTTACTCTACAATTCTCAAATTACAATTGGATGATACTGGGCGTTTAATTCAAAGTTTGAGTTTTGGCGAACATAAAATTACTTCAACCGCTACTGTTAAAGGCTCAATCATCCACTTTGATCAAGATCCGCAAAAGCAGATACAAGTATTACTGCTACCTGACGGTGCTTCTGTAACTTCTCCACTACAGGTGCAGTTACGTCAATCCTTATTTTTAGAAGTGGGTTGGTTAATCCAGCCAAACCTGCGCCAACGAATAATTCGCAACTATAACGATAAAGGCGAATGGACTAGTCTCACTTTAGTTACTGAAAAAAGGGTTTAGTCTCATTATTAAGACTTATGCACAAGTAACGGAAAATTCAACCACAAAGACACAAAGACACAGAGAAATAAGAGTTTGAGAGATATCTTGCGTAAGTCCTGTTATTAGTTAAGTTTCAACGGTGGCAACGTCTGTCAAAATTGTTACAGTTGCTTCTACTCTAGAAAAGGAATTGAGGAAACATGACTTCAGTAACTCACCGTTTCGTCGAAACCAACAACATCAAAATGCATATTGCCGAACAGGGACAGGGGTCTCTGGTTATCTTGTGTCATGGCTTCCCAGAATATTGGTACTCCTGGCGACATCAATTATCGGCATTGGCTGAGGCAGGATTCCACGCAGTCGCACCAGACCAACGCGGCTATGGACAGACTGACAAACCAGAACCAATTGAAGCATACAATATTTTTCAATTAGTCGGCGATATTGTTGGTCTGGTTAATGCTTTGGGTGAAGAGCAAGCCTTCATTGTTGGACACGATTGGGGTGCAGTTGTTGCTTGGTATTGTGCTTTGCTGCGTCCCCATATATTCCGTGCTATTACCCTGCTCAGTGTGCCTTATCGCCCTCGTTCTTGGGAAGATATACGACCAACAGAAGCGATGAAACTGATGGCTGGTGAGCAAGAGTTTTATCAGTTGTACTTCCAAGAACCAGGTAAAGCGGAAGCGGATTTAGAGTCTGATGTTCGCGCAACCATACGTACAATCCTCTACACAGCTTCGGGAGATCCACCACCGTCCAAGCGTTGGCGCTTTTTGTTCAACAAGTCAGAGAAGCCACTGGACACAAGTGCAGTACCGGATCAACTTCCTGCTTGGTTAACAGATCAAGATATCGACTTTTTCACCTCTGAGTTTAAGCGGACAGGTTTTCGGGGAGGGTTAAATTGGTATCGAAATATAGACAGAATGTGGGAATTAACACCATTCCTCAGTGGCGCAAAGCTGCACCAACCAGCGCTATTTGTAGCGGGAGAAACAGATGGGGTGATCACAATGTACCGTGAAGCATTCGACACCCTAGAGCAGAACATGCCCAATCTCAAGCAGAAGGTATTGCTCCCAGGTGCTGGTCATTGGATTCAACAAGAACGCCCAAGCGAAGTAAATAGACTACTTATTGAGTTTTTAGCAAATCTCCAAGTTGATTAACTTGAGAGTGCAAGCAAAATAGAAGGGGATTGTATTGTATCTACCGTTGTAATCAAAATTAGCTTACCCGAACACTGTAAACAAAGTTGTTGAAATATTTATTAGTGTACAAATAAAATTAGCTTGTTCATAAATACATTATTTTGTCAACTTTCTCTGGTGGTGTATTTTTTGGCAAAAGGAACTTCGTTAGTAAATAAATATATAGAAAGTTGAATTATGATTGCTAAACTTCTCTGATTTAATTCTTTTCACCTAGAGTTTCTTCTAGTGTTCCCTTGCAAATTTGCTAGGCATATATAGTCAATAATGTCTAGCAAATAATTTTTTTTGAGGTTTTGTCTTATGAAAATCAAAAACTCCACTATGGCTTCGGCTTTAAGAAAACTATTCACAAAAGCCAATCAGGCAAACGTAAAAACTTAAGCGCCAAAAAGCTTAATTTCAGACATTTTTTCTACTGGTAGCCTACCGAGGTAAGGATAAAAAAGATGTTGGTAAGCATCTCAACTTCCTTGGTCTAGCAGCAAATTATTCTTGGCAATGTCTACGACGATACTCCGCCTACGCGCCCTTGGTTTTCTTGAACAGCTTTTTTATTGTCAAAAAACCAAAAATTACAAGCTTTAAGTCACTTTATTGCAGATTTACTTTAGCTCTCTCAAGTTTGCTTCTACTAAGAATTGTAGAAGATATTTTTATCTTGGCTGAGTGCATCTGAACAAATCTTTACGAGGACAAATTCATGGCAACATTTGAAGAACAAGTCCTAAAACTCACTAATCAAGAACGAGCCAAGAACGGGCTTTCAGCGCTCAAATCGAATGCAGAACTCAACTATACTGCTGACAAATATGCAGAGTTGATGGCAGAACGTAATTACTTTAGTCATACAGGGCCAGATGGTTCCCAAGCATGGGATAGAGCTAAGTCTGTGGGTTTTGAAGCTCAAACAATGGGAGAGAATATTGCTGCTGGTCAGAAAACACCAGAAGAAGTGGTAAAAGGTTGGATGGATAGCCCAGGACACCGAGCTAATATTCTCAATCCCCGATTTACTCAGCTTGGTGTTGGGTTTGAGAAAAATTATTGGGTTCAGAACTTTGGTAGCGATGACACGAACCCTACAAGTAAGATACCAAATTCCCCGTCTAACTCAGCATCGACACCAACACCAACACCAGCACCAGCACCTAAACCTGTATCTACTTCTAACCCCGGTAAAGAACTTACAGGTGGAAATGGTAATGATATGCTCATCGGTGGTTCAGGCAATGACATACTGCGGGGTGGTGGAGGTAACGATTTCCTTGATGGGGGTAAAGGTAACGATCGCCTAATTGGTGGTTCAGGTAGAGATTACTTTGTTCTTGCCAAAGGAGCAGGTAAGGATACTATTAGCGACTTTAATTTGCGTCAGAAGGATACAATCGTCTTGTATGGCGTGACTTCGTTTAATCAGTTAGCTTTCTCTGGCAATGAGATTAAATTAGACAATCAGACTCTAGGAGTTTTAACTGGATTTGATACTACCACACTAGATCAGAGCAATTTTTTCTTTGTTTAAGCGATAAGTTTTTTAAAGGAATAAAGTAGGGGAAGATAAAGAAAAGTTATTCGCTTCCCCTGCTTTTTTGATTATGCGCTGAAGTACTTCGCTTCATTTCTAGAGTATTAAACTGTATCTAAGCAAAATGAAAACCGCTATATTGCCTGAAAAGGGTTGTTAGGCATTAGAGTCTGGTAATTTGTAGTTACGCCGAATCGATAAGTCTGTAATTATCGGTGTTTTTGTCTTGGGAGAGGTTGTTTGCGAATTATCTTGGAGGTAATGTTTTGATCTGATTAGCAAGCCGATTATGCTCTGCATTAAGTTACGATCGCTATAATAGTTGAGCCAGGAAAATTAATTCATGAGCCTTGTTTTAGAGCGCGAGACTCCGCCTCTTAGAGAAGATGAAACCGGAGTTATTCGAGTTGGAAATTCAAGAGTTTTGCTAGAAACTGTGATCCGAGCGTTTCAAGATGGTGCATCCCCGGAGTCGATTGTTCATCGCTACTCAACCCTTTCCTTGTCCGATGTCTACAATACAATCGGTTACTATCTCCGACACCAAGATACTGTAGAGGCATACTTGAATCAGAGAGAGCAGTTGGCTGAATCTATACAGCAACGTTTGTCCAGCATTCAGCCTGATTTGAGTCTTATTCGTTCTCGTCTATTGTCTCAACAGAACCCATAGCAATGGTTATGTTGAGCTTGTTAAGCGATGAAAATTTTAATGGCGATATTGTTCGGGGGCTATTTTTGCGTCAACCCAATCTTGATTTACTTCGAGTTCAGGATGTAGGTTTGAAGGAAATAGACGATTCAGCGATTTTAGCTTGGGCAGCAATTAAAGAGCGTATTCTTCTCACTCATGACCGTGCAACCATGCCCGACTTTGCTTATGAACGCTTGGTTAGGGGAGAATCGATGGCAGGGTTGTTTGTAGTCAATGATCGAATGCCTATTCGACAGGCAATTGATGAGTTATTACTGCTAGTAAATTATAGTGAGCAAGTTGAGTGGAAGGGGATTGTGTTGTACCTACCGTTGTAAAAGACAAATTTTGAGCCAATTTTATTTTTGTTTAGGCGATAGGTTTTTGACAAGGGCATGGGGAAGAAGAAGCAGCAGAGATGGGGAGCAGTTTATACAATTTCCCCTCTGCACCTCTTCCCCTGCTTTTTTGATTAAGCGCTGAAGTACTTCGCTACTGGATGATAGGCAATAATCGCTGTTGTTGATTGTTCTGGATAAAGTTGCTCACTTTCATCCATATATAAGTTAATGCGATCGCTCCCCAATAATTCCAGCTGCTTGTACTGATCTTGAATATTCGGACAAGCCGGATAGCCAAAACTATACCGCGAACCATTATATCGCTGTGCCAAAATATCCCGAATATTATCCGGTTCCTCCCTTCCAAAGCCCAACTCCCGACGAATCCTAGCGTGTGTCCACTCAGCTAGCGCTTCCGCTACCTGCACCGCCAGACCGTGAAAATACAAGTAATCAGTGTATTGATTATCAGCAAACAGCTTTTGGGCAAACTCCGTGGCGATATCCCCCACAGTCACCGCTTGCATCGGGAAAACATCAATTACCCCTGACTCCTTAGTTGCAAAAAAGTCAGCAATACACAGCCTCTTTGACGACCTTTGCCGAGGAAACTCAAAACTTACTCTTACCTCTGCGCTCTCTGCGTCTCTGTGGTTCGTCTCATAAACATACAACGTATTACCCTCAGACTGACAAGGGAAATACCCATAAACCACCTGTGGATGCAACAAATTCTCCTCAATCACCCGCTGCTTCCAACTTTCTAAAATTGGATACACCTTCTCATCCAAAAAAGCCTGATATTCTTCCTTTGATTGCTCCTTCGGCTTGCGGAACTGCCATTGTCCAGCAATCAAAGCTTGCAAATCCAAATACCAGAATACCTCCTCAATGGGAATATCACTAGGCTTTAACAACTGCGTTCCCCAAAAAGGCGGCGTAGGACGTTCAATATCTAAAGCCACAACTTCAGAACGCCTTGTATCTATTTCTCTCGGTTCAGCAGGTGCTTTTTCTTCCGCAGTTTTAACTAATTCTTTGTGACCATTTGTGGATTCTGCTGCTTCGCTAACTTCATCCAAAAATCCTTGAAAATCATCCCAATTACTAGCAGCCTTCGCTGGCATTAATTTATCCATGAAATGCAAGTCAGAAAAGGCATCCTTCCCATAAACTACCTTACCCTGGTAAGTGTTTTGGCAATCTTGATTTACAAACTTAGGAGTTAGCGCCGCACCACCTAAAATCACTGGAACAGTAATTCCCTTTTCGTTAAATGCTTGCAAATTCTCTTTCATGAAAGCGGTGGATTTCACCAGCAAACCACTCATAGCAATACAATCAGCTTGATGCTGTTCGTAAGCTTGGATGATATTTTCCACTGGCTGCTTAATTCCCAGGTTAATCACCTTGTAGCCATTATTGGACAAGATAATATCCACGAGGTTTTTACCAATATCGTGAACATCACCTTTCACCGTGGCAATAATAAAGGTTCCTTTGGCATTATTACCAGATTCAGATTTTTCCATGAACGGTTCTAGATAAGCAACCGCCGCCTTCATGGTTTCCGCAGATTGCAAGACAAAGGGTAATTGCATTTGTCCAGAACCGAATAACTCCCCGACAACTTTCATCCCATCCAGCAGAAAGGTGTTGATAACTTGCAAGGGAGGATATTGTTCTAAAGCTTTTGTCAGGTGTTCTTCTAAACCAATGCGTTCGCCGTCAATAATATGGCGTTTGAGACGTTCTTCGATGGGTAAATTTTCATCCAAAGAGCGATCGCGTTTGGTTGTCACTCCCTCAAATAAAGTGGTAAGCTCTCCCAAAGGATCATAAACGCAGACATCACCTTCAAATTGACGTTGGTCATAAATTAAATGGCGACAAATTTCTTGGTGTTCTGACTCAATCTTCGATAGCGGTAAAATTTTGCTAGCACTGACAATCGCTGCATCCATTCCCGCCGTCGTTGCTTCATGTAGAAATACTGAGTTCAGTACAATTCGAGATGCTGGGTTTAAACCAAAGGAAATATTAGATACACCCAAAATCACATGACACCCTGGCAATTCTTGACGAATCCGCCGAATCGCTTCAATGGTGGCTTTGCCGTTTTTCCTGTCTTCTTCAATGCCTGTAGAAATTGGTAGAGCTAGAGTATCAAAAAATATTTCCGTGGATGGTATACCGTATTCTACAGCTTGATTATAAGCGCGTTGGGCGATCGCAAACTTTCTTTCGGCTGTTCGCGCCATACCTTCTTCATCAATTGTCCCAATTACTACACCAGCGCCGTACTTTTTCGCTAACTCCAACACCTGCAAAAAGCGCGGTTCCCCGTCTTCGTAGTTGGTAGAATTGAGCAAACACTTACCGCCAGCCACCTTTAAACCCGCTTCCATCTTTTCCCATTCGGTGGAGTCAAGCATTAAAGGTAATGTGACATTATTCACAATCCGGGAAACCAACTCGTGCATATCACGCACGCCGTCACGTCCCACATAATCCACATTTACATCGAGGATGTGTGCGCCTTCTTTAACTTGCGCCCTGGCCATTGAAACCAGTCCATCCCAATCTTCCGCATTCAATAAATCGCGGCACTTCTTAGAACCACTAGCGTTGAGACGTTCCCCCACAATCAAGAAAGTATTATCTTGGTCGTAAGGTTGAGTAGTATAAATTGATGCTGCCGCAGGTTCTAAACTCGGCTGTCTAACTTTTGGTTTTAGCTCTTGAGCAATTTCTGCCAATTGTTGAATGTGTTCTGGACGTGTCCCACAGCAACCCCCGATCACTTGGACACCCAAATCTTCAACAAAATGCATCAACGACATCCGTAATTCCATCGGTGTCAAGCGGTAGTGAGCTTGACCGCCGACGTTCTCAGGTAAACCCGCATTGGGAACACAAGAAACGATAAAAGGCGAATGTTCTGCCAAATACTTGATATGTGGTTTCATCAAGTCTGGGCCTGTGGCACAGTTGAGACCGAGAATATCAATTGGGTAAGGCTCTAAAATTGTTAGTACAGCGCTAATTTCTGAACCTACCAACATTGTCCCCATACTTTCCATTGTCACCGAAACCATCAACGGCCGGCGATCGCCTTTTTTGGCAAAGACTTCTTCAATACCATTCAACGCCGCTTTAATTTGCAGCACATCTTGGCAAGTCTCGACAATAAATAAATCAACACCACCATCCCACAGCGCCTCTGCTTGTTCAGCAAAAGACGCTTTCATCGTGTCAAAGTCAATATGTCCTAGGGTAGGTAGTTTAGTAGTCGGCCCCATAGAACCAGCGACAAATCGGGGTTTTTCGGGAGTAGAAAACTCGGCAGCTACACGCTTTGCTAGTTCTGCGGCTGTTTTGCTGAGGTAGTAGGCTTGATCTGCTAAATCATATTCTGCCAATACAATCGACGTAGCGCCAAAAGTATCCGTTTCAATTACATCTGCACCCACAGCCAGAAAGTCTCGGTGAACCTTGGCGATCGCTTCGGGTTTAGTATGAACTAAATATTCATTACAACCTTCATACTGCGCGCCGCCAAAATCTTCAGCGGTGAGGTTTTGTGTTTGCAGATTAGTTCCCATCGCCCCGTCAAAGACAATAACTGGACGTTCTGGGCTATGCAGGCGTTCAAGGAAAGGATGAGT
>JBBSOP010000002.1:0-36652 GCA_038259655.1 Chroococcales cyanobacterium | reverse complement strand
GCACTTTAGTGCTTAAAACTCAGGACTAAAGTCCTGACTACGAACTTGATTATCCCCTCATAACTAATGGGACAGACCACTAAGTGCAGGTGGACATCATACTACAAACTTAAGGCGAACTATTTTGATCGGGAACTGTATCTAAGGTGCTGTCACTAGGCAAATTGTTTTCTTCTCCCCCAAAAGTTGGGAATTGTGTTGGTGTCTCTATAGGTGTTGGTGTTGAAACTTCTGGAGAAGTTGGGAATTGTATTGGTGTCTCTATAGGTGTTGGTATTAAAGTCGGCGTAGGTGCAATCGGGTTTTCTAGTGCAACATTCAGGCTGTAATAACTTTCAGTAATTTTGGGAGTAAGAGTTAACGTAATAGTGTATCTACCGCTAACTGGCAATAAACCCGTGTAGGATGTTACTTGCTGAGCGCTATTGTCAATTGGCTGTTGATTGGCATCTAAAACTGTTAGCGACACACCGTTTGATTGGTCAATAAATGTAGTTAATTTAGCACCTTCTTCACCAAAAAAGGTATATTGGATAACTTGATTTGCTTTGATAGTATCTTCAACTATGGTTGTACTATCTGGTTTAACAATCAGGCGTTTACTAGATACAACTGGTTGATCAAGAGTGGGTGTAGGCGTAGAAGAAAATGTAGTACCACCAGATACAACTGGCGAAGGAAAAGATTGAGGTGATACATTATCTGTTGGTGATTTTGACTGACTGCGGATGGAACTGACTAGCGCCCACGAACCAAACCCCGCCAAAACAACTACAGCACTACCAATTGCTCCGATCGCCAATGGACTATCTAAAATTGAACTAGAACGGCTTGGTGGAATTACAGGAGCCGATTTGTTGGGTATAACTGGTGGTATAGGATCAGGGCGACGACCAACAGCCATTGTTTGCAGATTGGATAATTCAGGAGTAGGAGTACTGGGCTGATTTAGATATTGCAATGCTTGGACTACTTCAGTAGCATTTTGGTAGCGATCGCTTGGTAATCGATGTAACATCCGATTTAAAACCTGAGCAAATTGCGGATTTATACTAACCCACCTTTGCCAATTCCAAGTCAGTTGGTTGTCATCAAATAGTTCACTTGTCTCTTTACCAGTCAATAAAACAATTGCTGTAACTGCTAGTGCATACAAGTCACTATTAGGATAAGCTCGCCCTCCTTGTATTTGTTCAGTGGGAGAGTAACCTAATTTTCCGACGGTGGTGACTGGTGCATTACTGTCTGGCGATTGCAAACGAGTTGCCAATTCTTTGACTACCCCGAAGTCAATCAACACAGGTTTAGCATCACTATCTCGTAGAATAATATTTTCTGGTGAAATGTCTCGGTGAATAATGCCGCGACTGTGAATATGCTCTAACACAGGTAACAAAGAGCGCAGTAGCTGCAATACTTCTGTCTCAGTGAAGGTTTGACCAATAGTCTGGCGCTCAGTTAGTAGAGTCCGGTAGCTTTTACCTGCAACATAGTCTTCCACCAAAAATAAGCGCTGATCTTGCTCAAATCGTTCTCGGAACTTAGGTACTTGAGGATGTTCAATTTGATACAAAATAGTAGCTTCTCGCCCAAAAAGCTCCTGTGCCTTATCCCAGTCACGAGCTACCGTTGTTGATAAAATCAATTCTTTCAGCGCACACAGTTCGTTAAAACGCCTCTGATCTTCTGCTAGATAGGTTCTACCAAATCCTCCTTGTCCGAGAATTTGAATTATGCGGTAACGGTTTTGCAGGACAGTGCCAACTGTAACAGGTGGTTGCATAATGGATCAGTTTAGTGTGATGGCAACTGAAAATAAGTCACTTCAAAGATAAACCCCAGCGGCGACAAACAGTTACCTGCGGCAATATTCTACCCTACCCTACGGGTACACCCCTAGTTAGAGTTTCAAGTTAATTTGCTCAGAGTGGATTTCCATAATTTCTTCCTTATTTCTCCTGCTTCCTTTGTCTTTCTCTGTCCTTTGATTGTGAGAGCTTAGCTAGTTTGGCAGGTTATTTAAGTTTTGTGCGGGATTTACAATTAAAAATATAGTCTATTTAGTTTATAATTTTGCAGCTAAGATTGTAGAATATTTGGCCAACATTCAGATGCTTCCAAGATATTTATTTGTGGGTGTTTTTACTCTATGAGTACTTATTCAATATTTCTCAACCAACGAATGCAAATGGGTAGAAGAAACACTCTACCTAATTCAATTCCAAGGATTCGAGTTTTTTAGAGTCTCCCCGCCCGAAATATCTCAACGATGAAAATACTTCCCAGACTTCATGTTCACTTAAGCAATCATTAAGTTATTTACCATAAGGACTACAAAGGAGCCAATGATAATTTTATAGATAAATATTTAAAGTTTGTATGAAAGCTTCAACAAAACTCACAGATATTTTTTTTAAGTTACTTCAGTTCAATCTGTTAAATATCTAATGATAGGATTGCCATGAATGCACATCGAGGATCTGCTGTGCTGAGTTCTGCAACTTTAAAAATGCAGCCAGTTGCAACAGGACTGACTGAAAATCAACGCCTGCGGCTATTTTCTGGCTCTGCCAATTTACAACTGTCTCAAGAAGTCGCTCGTTATCTGGGCATGGACTTGGGGCCAATGATTCGTAAAAGATTTGCGGATGGAGAACTATACGTTCAAATCCAAGAATCGATTCGAGGTTGTGATGTCTACTTAATCCAGCCATCTTGTCAACCTGTAAACGATCACTTAATGGAATTGCTGATTATGGTTGATGCCTGTCGTCGGGCTTCGGCGCGACAAATCACCGCAGTAATTCCCTACTACGGTTATGCTCGCGCTGACAGAAAAACGGCAGGACGAGAGTCAATCACTGCCAAGTTGGTGGCTAACCTGATTACTAAAGCAGGTGCTAACCGCGTTCTAGCAATGGATTTGCACTCGGCTCAAATTCAAGGCTATTTCGATATACCCTTTGATCATGTTTATGGTTCGCCAGTATTGCTCGACTATCTAGTGAGTAAAAAACTTTCTGACATTGTGGTTGTTTCTCCCGATGTCGGCGGTGTAGCGCGAGCTAGGGCATTTGCGAAAAAGCTAGATGATGCTCCACTAGCAATTATTGATAAACGTCGTCAAGCTCATAATGTTGCTGAAGTCTTGAACGTCATTGGTGATGTTAAAGGCAAAACTGCAATCTTAGTGGATGACATGATCGATACTGGTGGCACAATTGCCGAAGGAGCGCGGTTGCTACGCGAAGAAGGAGCAAGTCAGGTATATGCCTGTGCAACTCATGCAGTTTTTTCTCCGCCTGCAATTGAGCGTTTGTCTAGTGGCTTATTTGAGGAAGTCATTGTGACAAATACGATTCCCATAGCAGAAACCAGTCGATTTCCCCAACTAGTGGTGCTTTCAGTGGCTAATCTGCTAGGGGAGACTATCTGGCGGATTCATGAAGATACCTCAGTTAGTAGTATGTTCCGCTAGGAATGATAAGACTGTTATTCCTGCTATAGTCTTGCACAAATAATTATGAAGTATGAAGTATGAAATTTCTCATACTTCATTTTTTATTCCAAGGTGAATCAAGACGACAGAGGCTCTGATTCAGAATATAGACAAAGCCTCTGAAACAATAAGTTATTAGCCAGAAGACTATAACTTCACATCATATTTTGTGGCAATTTGAGTAAATTTCTCACATTGCTCTTGTGATGCTTGAGTTATGATTGTTTCTGCTTGTTCTGGAGTATTACCTTCTTTAGGAATTAAATACTTGACATACAAGGATACAAAATCGGCTACGATCGCCAAACCTGACAAACCATGCTGATCAGATTCCTTGCCAGCGATCGCCGCAACAAGACCTGCTTTAATTGGATCTGGTTTAACTTTCATGAACTGATCAACAAGTTTCGGGATGTAGTCTGCTGGTGGTAAGTTATTTAACTTACTTTTATCTGGAGTAAAGTTACATCCTGCTAATTTTGATTGCTCTAAAACACACCATTCTATAAATTCTTGTAGTGCTGCTTCAGGAAGACGAGAAAGATATTTATGTAGCGCTATATCAGACACAAGCTTACCGTGTAAATTTCTGTTTGGTTGGAGGGCATTAAGGCAAGCCTAACGCACTGTTTATAGAAGTTTTAGTGTGTTACGCTACGACTTTTGAATAAATATTTAAACCGTTAGACATCACAAATAAAAATTACTCTTGGTGAGAGCGATCGCTCTTGAGTGTTGTGTTGATGAGGAACAGTTGGCGATCGCAACTGCACAGTAGTGAGTTTTTTATTGCAGACCAGTTGGGTAAAGAGATGTTTAGCGCCAAGCTGCTGCGCGTCTACGTACAATATGTAAAGGTTAAGTTAGTGTTGTCTAACCGTGTAAGCAGGGGCAAACTATAAAATAAGTATAGATATACGACTTGTTTATGAAACCTGTTTTACACAAAGGGCAACTAACCACATGGAAAGATGATCGTGGTTTTGGTTTTATACAACCCACTAGTAGTAGTCAAGAAGTCTTTCTTCACATCACAGCATTTACAGACATTAACCGTCGTCCCCAAGTTGGTGATTTTATTTGTTATCAACTTACAGTTGAGAAAAACGGCAAAGTACGCGCCTGTAATGCTTCAATTGAAAAGATTACAGCCAGATCTATATCTCACTCCTCATCATCTACTACACCGATAAAGTTTACATCCAAGTCTAGAGTGAGATCTTCATCATTACTATCAAATACGTTGTTGCTATCTCTACTACCTGGGTTGGGTTCAATTCATTTTGCATTTACTACTGGCAACCAAATTCCTCTAATCCTTTATCCGGTTATGAGTTTTATTACCTTTGCACTTTACGCCGACGACAAATCTCGTGCAAAACAAGGACGATGGAGAGTGTCAGAGAAGACTTTACATCTATGCGAATTTATGGGTGGTTGGTTAGGTGCGTTTGTTGCCCAGCAAAAGTTACATCATAAAAGTAGCAAAGTTTCTTATCAAATTATGTTTAAGGTGATAGTAATTTTTCATATTGTATTTTGGTTAGTGTGGCTACTATTTAGTAGAGCGTTGATAAATCTATTTATTAGTAGTGCTTCTGGAGGGTAATTGAGTTAGCTCATCACCCTGTTTGAGCGATTACTTGTCCTATTTCTTGAGGCGTTGCACCTGTTGCTAGCATTGCACGTATTAAAAGTTCAATAGAAACCGAAGCATCACCATTCTCAGCTTTGGCAATACGGGGTTGACTAGAGTGAATTTTCTCTGCCAACTCTACTTGTGTCATTAATTTTTGTCGCCGTTCTTTGAGATTGCGGCTGAGGGCTAATTTAATCTCAATTAAGATAGTTTCTTGTGGTGTGAGTTCTAAAAATTCGGAAACTGTGCCAACTTTCCAGCCCTTTGCTTCTAGACGTTCTCTTTTAGCTTGCTCCATAACATTATTCTTCTGTATCTATGGATGGGGCGATCGCTCTTATTACTGGTATAAACAGTGGAAAATTATTACAACATAGAAGCATGAGAGCTTTTTGATTACCGCTTCAGTGAAGGTTTTAGAGAAAAACCGATTTAAGCTAGAGGGGTGTTTAAGTCAGCATACGATAACTCGAAACGGTATATTTAATACGCTTGCCTATGGTTTGTTGAAAGCTGAATGACCAATAGACTGCCACCATGTTAAACTGTAAGCAAACTTCAGCCTTTTGCCACAAGCTATGCGGTCAATTGAGCAACTAACAGAAGAAATTTTATCCTTGCCTAGTGCGTCAAGGGCGCTTTTGGCAGAAAAGATTATAGAAAGTCTGGAGTTTGATACAGATTCCACTATTCAAGCTGCTTGGACTACCGAAGCAAAGAGTCGGCGAAACGAGATTAAAAGTGGTTCTGTACAAACCGTTCCAGGAGATGAGGCTTTAGCTCAAGTGAGACGATCGCACTAGACCCAGATTAAGGTGGCGGATGACGACCTAGAAGTTCCTCTTCTGCCCTAATCGCCAGTACAATTGCACGATTCATGTTGAGCGTGTGAATTGTTGCTCGTCCTGTAGCTGTTAATCCAACAAGTCGTACACCATCCCAACAAAAGTGTTCTTTCCATACTTGTTGGCGAGGGTTGAAGATTGATACTTTTTCACCTGTTTCTGGATCTTCAACCATTTGTCGAGCTGCCTTACGTAACGAACAGGATACACAAGCCAGCGCCAAATTATTTTCTATTGTTGTACCACCTGCTACTACAGGAATAATGTGGTCGATATGAAATGTTGCTGCTTGACCTACTTGGGACAAAGTGCAATACTCACAGCGATCAGCTGCTCGTTGAATGACTAATCGACGTAAAGCAACTGGAATCGTTACCATTTATTCCTTCTGCATCACACGCTGCGATCGCAAGTGCAACAAAGATAAAAATTCTGCTAACTCAACCAGCCCTTCTGCTTCTCGTCGTTCTGCAATAGGGAGCGCTTCGCCTGCATCTTGGCAATCCAGCAGAAATTGCAAACGCTCTTGGACAGCTTCAGGGAGTTGAAAATGAGTCAGTTCAACAGGTATTTCAATAATTTCAGCCATACAAAGTACATTTAGTAAACTTGCAAGCAGTTGTAGAGCTAGTGTAACTTAAATAGCCTGTGGGGTTTTTGTGTGCGATCGCGTTGATTTTTTAGACTACCATCAAGCATGTTAGATCCAGTAAGCTGTAAGTGGTGTTAGTTGGATAAATGGAGTGCAAAACATGACACTTACTGATCTACTTCCTGCTGTTCGGAAACTTTCCGTACTAGAAAAACTCAAGCTAATCCGCATTTTAGCGGAGGAATTGGATACCAACGAAGATATTTCACCTCTTGAACCATTTAAGACATATAACTTACTTACACCCTACAATTCGTTTGGTGCAGGTGAAATTCTGATGCAAGCTTTAAAACAAGCAGAATAAGTCTGACCAAATGTGATTCAAAACTAGAATTTGAGATTGAGCCAAAGTGTGAGTAAACAGCCAAATTTAGCTCTTGCAAGCTCGTCTAATCGCCTGTAATAGTTTTTGTGTGCGATCGCTTTTAATTATAACTGTCAAATTGTATTAACCACTGTTTGCACTGGGGAGAGCGATCTCGTTTGTTGATGTTCTCTCAGCATATACGCGTAGTGACAAGCTTTTATACATCGATTATGATCATTGTTTTGCAAACTAGCTAGAAATTAGTGCAAGTATCCTATCCAAAAACCTATAACAAGCATTGAGTTTATGAGCAAAATAAGTTGGTTTCCCGCTTGGCTACCTTATCCACAGTCATGGATGATGGCAGTTAGGTTAGCAATACCAGCCTACTTGGGTGCAAATGTAATTTTTGCATTTGAATTCTGGCGTTACTCTTTGGTAGGGGTTCTTCTAACCGTAACAGGTAATAAGGGTCTAATTTTCTTTTTTGCAGCTTCCGCTATTGCATTGCTATTAGCTCTTATATGGTTTTTGATTTTGACGAGAGTATATGCACTTTTGCTAAAACTTCTGTGGTCGAATCCACCGGAATGGCTCAGTCTGCCAAAATTGAGATCATTGATTGTTCGTGATTTTGGAATACTTACGCTATCAGTTTTGCCAATTGTTGCTATTTTTGCAATCTATATTTTGTTATTTACTAGTTTTAAACAAACCTTTACTGATTTAAAAACACCAAAATTGACTTATGATGGTTTCCTACTAAGATTCTGGTGGCTTTGGTTAATTTCTGCTGCTTATCTTTACCAATTGTCTATTAGAAAAATTACTGGGCATGGGAAGGATTAAGATGTTGATGAAATGGAAATCCTAAATTTATTGAACATTTTAGTAGTAGTTCTCAAGCGTGAGATTTTAGTTGATGAGCTAATGACTAACTAATGATAACTAGCCATTAGCCACCCATATTCGTAACCAATTTTCCGCGCACCTTTGCGCCACTTTGCGTTTAAACTTCCCTCTCAACTACGCAGTGCGAAAACGTGCCAACTCTTCACCCGTCTTCGCATCATGGGCGTGGACTGTACACACCAAACAAGAATCAAACGATCGCGCCACATGACCAACTTCTACAGGATCGGTAGAATCATAAATGGGTGTGCCAATTAATGCTTCTTCAATCGGGCCGCGGATACCTTCACCGTCACGGGGGCCGATATTCCAAGTACCAGGGGCAATTACTTGGTAGTTCTTAATCTTACCACCTTCCACTTCTACCCAGTGACACAATGAACCCCGCGCGGCTTCCGTTGCACCCCAACCTTTACCGTCTTTTTCTGTAGGTTTAATATACCAGGGGTCGTTTAATTTAAACTCGCGCAAACAGTGTTCAGCTTGACGATATAACTTGACAAGTTCGTGAACTCGTGCTAGCTGACGGACATGAATGTTAGCACCACCCATACTTTTGAATACATCCAGAATAAACCCGTCATAGTGTTGCCAAGATTCGCCATGTTTCCCACCTGCTACCAACTGACGCGCTAAGGGACCAGCTTCTAAACGACCAAAGTCTTTGTGCAGAACGGCACTTGCCCAAGAATAAGCGTTGTCGAAGTCTTTGGTATTATTCGCCGTGGGTTTAGTAGTGCGATCGCTGGGGTGAATATCTGCTGTCCCTTCATCGTACCAGGAGCGAGTTGTATTCTCGCGGATCAAGGACGGATCAATTAAGGTGTGAGTGTCGCTGAAGCTGTCATACACGCCATTTTTCATAATCATGGCAGCATTGCGTCCGGCGATCGTGGGCTTTTGGTATTTGTCTTCATGGGCTAAATATCCCCAAGTCACATATTTACCAACACCAGCGCCATATCTATCTAAACCAATATCTAAACCCATGCGCCAATAAAAACCCAAGTCTGATTCACGATGATTGCGGTCTTCATCTAACCAATCCATGAAGTCATCATAAGTCTGGATTTGTTCGTAGCGTTCTAAAGAACAACCCAACCATACAGGTTCTAGCCAGTTGGTACGGAAGTATTCTAAGATTGCCCAAGCGCGGGTAATATCTGTGAGGGTGGGGGCGCACATCACACCACCGGGAACCATGTAACTAGAATGAGGCCATTGTCCGCCTAACAGTGCATAAATTTCTACGGGTTTGGCGGAAATGGTTATACCAATTTCGTAGGATTTGCCTGTAAAAGCGGCGAAGCGTCGGCAAGCTTCTTCATAATAGCGACTATTACGATATTTTTTATTAGTTAAATCAATGGCAAATAATCCATAAAAATAACGGGGGATGCTTTGAATGGTTTCGACAATTTGACCTAAATTTCTTGCCAAAATTGCATTGCGTGGAACTTCTGTTTCCCAAGCTGTATCTAATGCCCAAGATGCACAAGTCAGGTGAGAACCACCACAAATGCCGCAAATACGGGGCGTGACAATTAATCCGGCTTGGGGGTCTTTACCGCGTAAGATGACTTCAAATCCACGAAAGAGTTCGGCGTGTGTCCAGGCGTTAACTACCCGTCCATCTTCAATGTCTACTCGGACATCTAAATCGCCTTCGACTCTACCAACTGGTGATATATCTAATGATTGAATTGTCATTTTTGTCAGTGGTTAGTTGTTAGTTGTCAGCGATGCACTGAGTTTCGACTGCGCGGCAATCGAGCGAAGTCGAGATTCAACTACCGCTTGTCGAAGTGTTGTCAGTTGTCAGTTGCTACCTCATTACTCATTACTCATTACTCATTACTCATGTTGTCAGTTGCTACTGACTAAACTGTGAAAAAGTCTTCTTCAGCCCAAGGTGGTGCTGCATCTTTGGCAACCATTGTGAGTAAGGCGTAGTCTTTTTTATTGACTCCTGGCGGTAATTCTTTGGGAACCCCCATGACTGTTTGAGTTTTAAATACGGTTCCGGGTTTGAGGTCAAAGAAGGGAAATTCTGGTTCTGTGCAACCCAAGCAAGGCATCCCCGCGCGGGTTTTGGAGGAAACGCGGTTCCACAAAATGCGGTTGCAGGAAGAATGAGTCATGGGGCCGCGACAACCCAAGTCGTAAAATAGGCAGCCTTTACGCTGACCAAATTCGGCGGTTGAGGCTTTGTAAGCAAAGTGAACGTTGCGGGTACAGCCTGTTTGGGTGTATGTGTTGAAGAAGGTTTGGGGACGATTTAGTTCGTCTAGAGCAATGTCTGCTATGCGTCCAGTAGCGATCGCTACTAATATCTGCGTTATCCAATCAGGATGGGCGGGACATCCTGGAATATTGATTACAGGTAATCCCGCTTGAGAGAGGAAGTCTTTCCCTAAGAAACCGCCTTCTTGACGCTTGAGAAATTGCAAACCTTCCGATTCGCTGGGGTTGGGAGACATAGCCGGGATTCCTCCCCAGGTGGCGCAATCTCCCACCGCGACGATAAATTTCGCAACTTGGGCAAGGTCTATTAGCCAATCTTTCATGGGGCGATCGGCAAAGCGGTTCCATTCGCCTGTACCGTTAGGGGCATTAATAACGCTGCCTTCAAATACCAAGATATCTAAGGGAATTTTGCCAGAAATACAATCCCGCAGCAGGGTTTGCAAGTTGTCGCCCAGTTCCAATCCTAAGGAAGGATGCCAAAGCACCTTAATACCAAAGTCGGCAATCAAATCACAAACTGTTGGTTCTTCGGCGTTGAGAAATGACATGGTGTTGCCCGAACAAGCACCACCTTGTAGCCATAGTACGTTAGTCATCAGCTACACGTTTTTCTATTGTTTACCATGCATGATGTAGGTGACAATGCTTGTTGAGTCTCACCTATTTTTTCATATTTATTTACCAGCATAAGATATTTTCTTGTTTAATTATCTTTCAATAAATAAATTCATATTAAGACTAGTTGAAAGAGCTATGTCTGTTATACATGTAACATATTTAAAAAATCAAAAAGTAAATTATCTTCTATTCTTAACTCTTAATTTTGGATAAGCTTTACCTGTTTAATTTACTCCTCTTCAAACTCTAGAGTTATTAATAATAATTTGCAATTTTATGGTTATAAAGTATATTTTTATACTTTATATAACAATTATCCCGTGTTTCAATAACTAAAAATATTGATATAGTACATTAATACTATACAGTTTTTAATGAATTCAATCCAAATGTATGAAGCAAGTAGTTAAGTAAATCAAAGAGCGTAAGAAAGTTGAACTCAAAAGGAAAGATATTAAATACCAACTTTGGCGTTTAGATGATGCTGAATTTAGAAAACTTAGGCAAAAGAGTCTTCCTATTAGAGATGATTATATGTTTTATATGCACTTTTATCTTTCGGAACGCGAGAATAAAAATAAACTCAATTTAGCTGAAATTTTCGTTGGTTTAACAGACTTGTTTGGTGAAAGCAGTGATTGGATTGATGATTGGAAAGGTTCTTTCTCTTTTCCTGTATTACTAATACTAGAGAAAACCCAAGGTAATTTTTTCTATTTAATGGATATCTATGATAATGGCGGTACACTCTACTTTAGCTTATACAAGATTTTAGGACTGAGGTGGAAGGTTATGATCATCAAATACTGCGTGAACCTTTTGAATTTGAATTTTCTCGCCAAGAAATCAACTATTTTATCAGCTGTTTTTATGGTTATCTTGAGGGCTGTTTTCCAGGGATAAAACTATTTATTCCATCCGAGCAGTTTTTTAAGAAGATTGATTCTAATCATATACTCTATGGTTATAAAGATGATCAATATTTTGAGGAGCAGTACCAATCTCAAGAAGCATATAAAACAGCTATTGAAAAGCTAGAGTCAATGGAAATTAGCTCTAGTACTTCACAAAATATCAATAAGATTTTGCAAACCATTATTAGTGAAACAATCGAAGAATAATTGTGTGTATTTTGAAAAATGCGATAAAAGATTCTGTCTGTTTTCAAAAAAGCTAATTTTGCAGTTGATGAACATATTTTACACTTCGGTGTTCATCTGCGTAGGCGTAGCCCGTCGTAGACATCGCATACTCCAAGTTGCCATCGAATCACTTTGACAAGCTACTGCTAAAGTAGGAATAGAGCTTCATGAACTTGGAGCAACAACGAGCCGAAACGGTGGAAGTGCAGCATTATCTCAATATTCTAGTAAATTCAATAACAAATTAAAGTTAAATTATGCAATTCCGGCAACTATTTGATCAAGAATCAAGTACCTATACATATCTGCTTGTTGATAAAAATATTAAACAAGCCATTTTAATTGACTCTGTGGTTGAGCAAGTAGAACGCGACATAAAATTACTGCAAGAATTAGGGTTATCTCTGCGTTATTGCTTAGAAACTCATGTTCATGCTGACCACATTACGGGTACAGCCAAATTGCGGGAATTAACAGGTTGCTTAAGTGTTGTCCCAGAAAAAGCACAGGTAAGTTGTGCAGACCGCCTAATTAAAGATGGCGAAATTTTGCAATTGGGAAGTATTAAGGTTGAAGCTATAGCAACCCCTGGACATACAGACAGCCATTTAACTTACAAAGTTAATGACAAAATATTTACCGGAGATGCGTTGTTTATTCGTGGTTGCGGACGTACAGATTTTCAAGGTGGTGATGCAGGAACTTTGTACGATTCAGTAACACAACGGTTGTTTACATTACCAGATGAAACTTTTGTATATCCGGCTCACGATTATCGGGGTCACACTGCATCAACAATTGGTGAAGAGAAACAGTGGAATCCGCGTTTTGTTGGACATAGCCGAGAAGAATTTATTGAATTGATGGGAAATCTGAATTTACCAGAGCCTAAAAAAATTATGGAAGCTGTTCCCGCTAACAAACGCTGTGGTAGTGAAGCTAAAATCTTCTGAAGGTAAGTTTAGTAAAGAAGTAAAATCTCTCAAAAAGCAGGGCATTTGAAGTTAACTTTTGATGACAATTATGTAGAATTTGCTAAGCATATATTTCAATAAATCAATATATTGCATGAGAATTGGTTCAATAATGATACAAAAATAGCTGATAAAAGTTTTAGGTATTTAAAGCTGACATTAATATTGGCAATTTCCCCCTAGAAATTTATCAATAGATTGTTTTATAGTAAAAAAATTGATTCACTCAATTCCAGGGAACTAGGATTAGGAACTGATAAATTACCCAATCCCCAACTCGACTCAAGCCTGCGTAAATCATTATGCCCCTGATTAGATGCGATCGCGTGTCTTAGATTTTTGGTGGGCATTGACAGATTAAACTCCCCAATTGGCTAGAGTACGGTAGTTATGACCCCCAGTATTACAGATTCAGCAGTGAAGGCAGCGATCGCCGCAGTTGCCTCAGAGTCAGCTACGACAGCCGAAAAAATCCAAATGCTGATCGAGATGGCACAAGGCTTTCAAAAAAAGCCCAAAACTGCCCAAGACTTGCGAAATGCAGTTTCCCTTTATTATCGGGCTTACGAATTGTGTGGTGAAGAGTATCCCCTATTAAAAGCCAGATCTCAGATAGGTATGGCAGGAACATTACAGACAATACCGGATGCGGGAACTCAACTGTTAATGCAAGCGAAAGTAGGTTATGAAGAAGCGTTGCCAACTTTACAAGAATTGGCTTTACCAGAAGAAGTCGCAGAAGCGCAGATGAATTTTGGGTTAGCGTTGCAGTCCCTTGTACCCTTCAATTTGGCACGGATAACCGACAGCATTCAAGCTTATCACGAAGCTTTGCGGGTGTTTACCTGGGAGGATTACCCCCAAGAATACGCGATTTTGTATAACAATATTGCGATCGCTTACCTTTCTATGCCAATGGCATCAGAACGAGAATACTTGCGTCAGGGGTTAGCTGTACAGTCCTTTGAGGTAGCGCTGAAGCATATTAATTTGATTGATCACCCTAGAGAATATGCGATGTTGCAAAACAACTTGGGTAACGCTTTGCAATATTTAGTGAGTTCACATCCTGTAGAAAATAACTTGCGGGCGATCGCAGCTTATGATGAAGCGCTAAAAGTGCGTAATTCTAAAGATACACCCATAGAATATGCTAACACAATTTCTAACAAAGCTAACGCCTTATTCAACTTACCTGACGATTTAGAAAAGCCAGAAAATGGTAATCCTAAAAATCTCCTCAAGGCGCATAATTACTATCAACAAGCTTGGGAAATATTTACTCAACACCAACAGATGGAACAAGCAGAAGTAATATCACAAGCAATACAAGATGTAGAAGCAGAAATGGGAATTGGGTAGTAGGGTAATAAATATTTTATAATTCCTAATTCTCAATTACTAAAAAGGAAAGAAAAAACAACATGAAGGATATTTTAACCAGTCCTGCTGTAAATGATTTTCTCACAAATATGATGGCTGGCGACTTGAATCTAATTACAGGATTATTGTGGTTAATCTTAGCAACAGTTTTATCTATGATTGGTGGTGCAATTGGCGGCATGATATTGGCTGGTAAAGATATAGGTTATGCTTTTTCAGCAATGTTGGGTGCATTATTTGCTCCGGCTGGTGCAATTCCGGCCATACTTTTAGGATTAGCTGTACTGACTTTATTACAAAACTATTAGGAGTAATTATGTTAGAAATAGGATGGTTTTCCGCTAAGTTATTTTTTAAAGGCAAGCTACTGCGCGACCCGATGTATTTTGTCCAGCAAACTACTATTGGTATTATTGTAGGTTTGATTCTACTCGTATTACTAGCACAAACAGAAATTCCTTTCTACTTACCAATAATATTATCCAGTTTGGTAACAGGCATGATTATGCCTTTTCTCCTTAAAGATTTCAAAATGAAGTAAGTCGTTAGTTGTTTATTATTCACTATTGACCATTGACTAATGACTAACCTGGAAGAATTAATTCAAGAAATCAACCGTTTTGAGGCAATTATATCTGATTGGGATGAAAGCCAGCGGTGTGTAGTGGTAGGATTACAAAGAGCAATTGAAGCCTTGCATAAAGAAGCATTAGCTCGTTTGATTAAAAATTTAAAACAAGAATCAATGCGGGCCTTGCGTCATGCTGTTGAAGATGAAGTAGTGTATGCAGTATTGCTTTATCATGAATTAGTTAAACCACCAAAGCCACCTCTTGCAGAACGTATTCAGACTGCCCTCGAAGAAGTTCGTCCAGGCTTACAAAGTCATAATGGAGATGTAGAATTAGTAGCAATTAAACTACCAGATACAGTAGAAATTAAATTGCTCGGAACTTGCAGCAATTGTCCAGCTTCTACATTAACTTTATCTCAAGGAGTGGAACAAGCAATAAAAAAATATTGTCCTGAGATTACTAAAGTAATTGCTGTTAACAAAAATCCTCATGTTGATAATGCTAATTCTGGTTTAGTCAGCCCATTTTCTCCAACAGTAACTTCGACTTGGTTTAAAGTGGCAACTTTTAATCAAGTTCCTGAATCTAGTGTATTGGCAGTAAAAGTTGCTGGTAAATCACTGCTTTTACATCGTCAAGGCGTGAATATTACCTGTTACCGTAATGCTTGCGCTCACTTAGGATCTCCTTTAGAAGCAGGTAAAGTTGAGAATAGTATTATCACTTGTCCTGCCCACGGATTTCAGTACAATTTAGAAACAGGTGAATGCTTAACTGCCCTTGATATTTCGCTTCAGTCATATCAGGTACAAATTAAGGGCGATAAGATTTTTGTGAAATTATAAAAACAAACCGGTAGGTTTTAACCTACCGGTTTGTTTATTACATTTACTGCTCGGCTGGAACTAATACTGTCCCATGATCAATAACATGATATATAGCTTCTCTAGTGAAAATTACTCGACAATTTACACCACCATAATTTTTACAAGTTTGCACAGCATAGCGTGCTGCAATAGACTTACCTCTTCCTGGATGATTAGTATCATATCCCCAGCCTGTACCATAAGCACCATTAGAACCAACTGCCAAAGCTCCCCAAGCATTTTTAAACCACAATGGAACTGTGCAATCTTTAGCACGAGATTGTTGTCGGCAACTATAAAGAGCGCTTTGTTCGGCTTCTTGGCGTGATAAACCAGTTGCTGAAGAGTAAACTTTAGTTGAGGGAGAGTAGCTAATTGCACCAAATAAATCTGAGCTAGGTTGAGCTTGAGCAACTTGTGTCAACCCAGGTAAAATTGATAATGCTGTAGCTGCTGCTAATAAAGTTTTTTGTAATGTACTTGCCAACATAATTTTAAATTGAACTCTGTAGAGAACTACAGGTGTGTATGCTGGCATTTCGCAATTTATGCAGTTTGTTCTTGTTCTGGTTCTGTTACGACTTTCTGGCCAATTTTTGGTTCAGTTCCCGCAATTAATCGCTCAATATTGCTACGATGGCGCAATATTACATAAATTCCACCCACGATCGCAAACAAAATATAAGGCAAGGGTTGATGAAAAACTACCATAAAAATAGTCACAGCGATCGCACCTGCAATTGAACTCAAAGAAACAATCCGCGATACAGCAACGACAAAAGCAAAAATACCTGCTGTAGCCAAACCCACTTGCCAACTCATTGCTAATAAAATCCCTAAACTGGTAGCTACAGACTTACCACCACCAAAGCCCAAAAAAATTGATTTACTGTGTCCTAGAATCGCGGCTGACCCAACTAAAATTACCATCAAAGATAACCACAATTTCACATCTACCGTTGCAGGTATTAAATTTTCACTGGTAGCAAACTGAAATAACCAGTAAGCCAAATTGATAGCTAATACTCCCTTCAAACAATCCAGTACTAAAACGAATGCTCCAGGTCCTTTCCCCAAAGCCCTTAACACGTTAGTTGCTCCGGTTGAACCTGAACCAATTTCCCGAATATCAATACCTTTTAACTTTTTTACAGCAATGTAGCCAGTGGGAAAGGAACCCAGCAGGTAAGCTACGACTAAAATTGCCCCACACAAAGTTAACCAAATAGTCATCAAAACTACCTCTTTTGTTTGTTTCCACTGACTAATTAAACCAGCGAACAGTTATCAAGTGTCTTTTGACTGATAACTGTTAAAAGTCATTATCATAATTTCTCACTGTTTTGGGGTCAGGGGCAAATGCCAACCACAAGGGAAATTGCAGCATTGCTAAACTGATTTGCTCCTCAGAATCGTCAATAATAATCAAGGGTAGCTGATTTGCTTTTACCAAGCGGTCTGCTTTTTGGGATAAAGCTTCAGGTGTTTCAAACAATACTACACCTCGATCAGGCCCGAAATCTGGGCGACCTATTCCTAGACAGTCTTGCAAGCCGCGCCGCCATTCACCTAGTCGTTCTGGCGTATTAGCTAAAACTAAAGTACGGACGCGATCGCCATACAGTTTGTGTAAAATCGAAATCACTGCTGAGGTAATCAGAATATTTTGTAAACGGCTGCCCATCGTCCGTAAAGCACCCCGTCCTCCTTGGGTAAAAAACCAATTAGCAACTCGTTCAGCATGAATTGGTTCAAAGGTACGGCGCAGTTGCCAAGGAGACCCATAATAATCTGGTTTACTGCGGTATTGGTCAAGCAAGCGGCGAATTTTCTTTGTCGTTTCTTGAAACTGCTGTTGAGCAAATTGCGGTGTTCCTAGTTCAGGTTCGGCTTGGACTGCTCTAGTTTCTGGAACATCTGGCTTTTGTCGTTCTACTACAGGGGGTACAAGTTGCAATTGCTCGGCGGCGACTGCTAAATCCTGTAAGCTACCGGTGAGATAGTCTTTAAAACCCTGCACCCGAATTGCTAAATCTTGGGATGTTCCCGCAAAAGTGGTTCGCATCTCGTTACGGATGCGTTCTTGACGGCGTTCTAGCTGTTCTACAGAAATTTGCAGTGCTTGTTTGCGTTGTTCTAGTTGCACGAGTGACTCTTGTATAAATCGCCCCATCGTAGTTTGAGTTTCACTCAGTTGTGTCTGGAGGGTTTTGTAGGACGTTTGTAAGTGAGCTATTTCTGTTTTTAAAGCTGCTTCAGTGCTTTGTAACTGGGCAATTCGCTGCTGCGCTTGTATGTATAGTGAATTATCTGGTGATGTTGATTGTATTTCTGATTCTTGTGTAAGTTCAACTTCAGAATCTGCCATTTCTGGATTAGATATGAACAGAGGTTGGTTGGCATCATCTGCTTGGGCGTTAACTTCTGGAGTTAGCGCTGCTGTTTCGACATCAGAATTTTCAATATTAGGGTTTTGTTCTTGTATTTGCTCTAACCACTCATCAATCGGTTCTGGGGTTCGAGATTCCTCTGAGTTCATAAACTATAGTTAAATTCCTAATGATACAAATAAATAGCTTTCAGAAATATAGCGTTTTTCGGCATTGCTGATTAATGGGATGAATTTTATCTCATGCATACCGCTAAGGTGGAACCCACAGGGTAGGTGCAAAAAATAAACCTTTAATTTTGGTCAAAAATCTTAATTCATCCCGCAAACATGCAACGCCCGTTTTTCTGATGGATAAAGTACACCACTCTCGTCTCTAGTCCCTGACTAAATCCGTGGACAACGTTCTTCTAGGCAAGTTTTCAGGGTGTTGGGGTCAAACAAAATTGGTAAAAAGTGAATACTTTTAACTTCTTTAAAGTAAAACAGTATGGGTACTGCATTCCAGAAGATTCGCCAGTTTTGCCATTCTTGGTAGGGAAAGCGCCGGAGTAATTTTTCGCCTCTGTAGATATCTAAGTCGGTGGCAGTAAAATGCAAGCACAGTGTTACAGTTTGAAACAAAAGAAATAAACCAAACAAGGCGATCGCTAATCCTAACCAAGGTTGCACTAACATTAATGGAATGGCTGCAATTACCAACACTATAGGGATATTGTAACTAGGTTTAAGTTTTACCGTTGATCCAAAGTTAGGCACAAATGAAGTAGTCACAGTTTTCAATCCTGCTTTTTTGATAGACATCTCTCCTATTTTAAGAGTTAGGGGTAAGAAGTATATGGAAGGTAGGCAAGATGTTCACGTTTTCGTCTTAATACAATTTAGCTGCACATCAGCTTAAGATCAATTTCCTAATTTTTTGCAGCCTGAATCTAAGAAAATAAAAACTGTTGATGATTCACTGCAAAAATTTATGACTATCAATCGACGACATTTTTTGTTTCTACTCGGAGCCAGCGCAGGTACTTTTGCGTTAGATGCTTGTGCCTTAGCACAACAATCTCCTCGTGTAAATTCCGCAACTCCTACCAGTACAACACCAAGCAGCACCACAGGAGCTATTAAATTACCACCTTTACCTTATGCCTACGATGCACTAGAGCCACATATTGATGCCAAAACCATGCAGTTTCATCATGATAAACATCATGCAGCTTATGTAAAAAACTTGAATGCAGCATTAGACAAACACCCAGAACTCAAAAATAAAACTGTTGAAGAATTATTACAGAATCTTGACGCAGTACCCGAAGATATTCGTAAAACGGTACGCAATAATGGCGGTGGACATGTAAACCACTCAATGTTTTGGAAAATTATGAAGCCAAAAGGTGGTGGGGAACCAACGGGAGAAATAGCATCGGCAATTAATCAAAATTTTGGCAGTTTCGCAAATTTCAAAAAACAATTTAACGAAGCTGGTACTAGTCGTTTTGGTAGTGGTTGGGCTTGGCTAGTCCGTAACAAAAATGGCAAATTAGAAGTGACAAGTACAGCTAATCAAGATAGTCCCCTGAGTGAAGGTAAATATCCTATTATGGGGAATGACGTATGGGAACACGCATATTATCTCAACTACCAGAATCGCCGCGCCGATTATCTAAATGCTTGGTGGAACGTAGTCAACTGGGACGAAATTAACAAGCGGTTTGCAGAGGCTAAAAAATTTGCTTAGTTAACCAGCTTAAAGTTGCTAAGGTAAGAGCGATCGCATTTACACCCCAAAAACCCTTCTTCTCTTTGTGTCTTAGTGTCTTGGTGGTAAAAATATGACTGCGATCGCCTCTTTCTTTAAATAGCTAAACTGCCTTCATTCATCAAGTGAACGAAAGCAGATTAAATAGTAGAGCATCTTAAAAATAATTTTAAGAAACTACGAAAAACACTAGCACTTTACCACCTCAGACCGCTCTGACGAAGGGTTTAGCCTTCCTTTGGTGGTAACAAAGTGGAGGAAGCGATAAAAACTCCACACCTTGCTTAGTTAGTCTTTGTACCGTCCATGTATCTGCGATCGCTCTCCTTGGATACACGACAATGGGTCACAGCGGCATAACACCCATCCAGTACTAAACTGTTTGTTCATGTAATAACAATAGCAACTTCAAAGCTGAAAGGTAGTCTCTCTATGGGAATAACCATAGTCGAACCCAAGAGATAACTGTATTAATTGCTATTACCTATCCCAGGTTTAGTCTTTTATTGATATTGTAATTTTATCTTTTTAAGTAAGTTATATTTAAAATGATTTTTGTAAATACAAGCCTATTATCTAAATACCGTCAGACATTAGGCATCGCAGCATTTATCAGTATAATATTTTTAAATTACCCTGCATTTGCCAATCAAAAGAATATGAATCAACAAGAGATTCGGACTTTAATTGAAAAAGCCAGACATGCTTGGGTTAATCAAGATGTTGATGCTCTAGTACAAATGTTTGCAGCAGAGGGTGAAATTATTTTACCTGGTAAAAAATGGCAAGGACGAGCAAAAATTAAAGAAGAAATTACCAATTTTGCTCAACAATATGCAAATGTAAAAATTGAGATTCGACGGATTTTGATTGATCATAATCAAGCCGCAGTCGAGTGGCATTATGAAGATACAGAAAAAGCTACAGGTCATCGTCACAAAGCCGACGATGTGATTATGATTGATTTCCAAGATGGTTGTATCAGTCGATGGCGTGAATATTTTGACACGGAAACACCAGCTACCAACCAGTAATAATAGAGGGTTTGTAGTAAGGACTAAAGTCCTTCTTAATTTAAGGACTAAAGTCCTTACTACGAACATGATGCTGAATCCTAAAGTTTTGCTTTAGTGGTGAGATTCCTAAATAATGGCAAATAGCTATAGCTGGCAGTTAAAGGAAGAGCGATCGCACCTCTAAAGCCGCAAGCTATTATATATAAGAAAATATGCTGTCTCAGCCTAAGGTTTTGCATGAAAGTCGCAGTATTCAGTACAAAAGCCTATGACCGACAGTTTTTATCGGCTGCAAATTCTCCCAACCAACATGAGTTAGTCTTCTTTGAACCCCGACTGAACCGTGATACTGCTATCTTAGCCGCCGGATTTCCGGCTATTTGCGTATTTGTACATGACCAAGTTGATGCTGTAACGTTAGAGATTCTTGCCTCTAAGGGAACGCGTTTAGTTGTTCTCCGCTGTGCAGGATTTAACAATGTAGATTTGCAAGCCGCAGCAGACTTAGGGATGACTGTTGTCCGTGTTCCTGCATACTCACCTTATGGGGTAGCAGAACATGCCGTTGGTTTAATTTTAAGCCTTAATCGCAAAATTCATCGAGCCTATAACCGCGTCCGAGAAGGTAATTTTTCCCTCGCAGGACTTTTAGGATTTAATCTCAATGGTCGCACAGTAGGAATTATTGGTACTGGAAAAATCGGTCTAATTTTAGGACAGATTATGAAAGGGTTTGGTTGTCACCTACTAGCTTATGATGTCTACCGCAACTCAGAACTAGAGGCAATGGGTGGGAAATATGTAGAACTACCTGAATTATTTGCCAACTCTGATATTATTTCGTTGCATTGTCCCCTAACTCCTGAGACTCATCATTTAATCAACGCCGAAGCGATAAAACAGATGAAGCCACGGGCAATGTTAATTAACACTAGTCGCGGAGCGCTGATAGATACCCAAGCTGTAATCGAAGGACTCAAATCCTGCCAGATAGGCTCTTTAGGTGTAGATGTTTACGAGCAAGAATCAGACTTATTCTTTGAAGATTTGTCTGGTGAAATCATTCAAGATGATGTTTTTCAACGCTTGACAACGTTTCCCAACGTCTTAATTACTGGACACCAAGCCTTTTTTACAGAAGAAGCTCTCCAAAATATTGCAGAGACAACTTTTGCCAATATTACTGACGTTGAACAAGGTCGTCCCTGTCCGAATGAAGTCCGCGCTCAACCGTAAGCTAAAAAGTCGGTTGGCTGATGTCGTAATATAGCGTATTGCAGGTTTATGAGGTACTATAATAATCTCTTCTAACTTTCACAAAAATAGAACTTTCATTGATCAAGAAAGCGATCGCTTCAGAATTTCCCAATGTTCACGCCACCATACCTATATGGGCAGCGACAACATGCCAAGTTCCACTTGAAGAGACAGCCCAAACTCGCGTGAAACGAAAGTCACCATTTGCAGGACTGCCATTATAACTACCAGACAATTGCATTCGGACTGAAACGATCGCTACCTCTCCATAGATTTGAATACGCTGCTGTGAAGGTTTCAACTCGTGTATCTTAATCAAACCAGATTTATGGGCGGCTAGATCATCTTGTTTTTCTAATAATTCTCCAAGATGACTAGTGATGATAATTTCGGGGGCTAGTAGTTCATTCAAAACACTTACATCAGAAACAAGCATCGCCTGTCTGAGCCGTTCTTCAACGTTGATAATCTGAGTTTCAACTGCTTGAGTCATAGTGTTTCTTTCCTAAAGGTCAACAAACTTGCCTTGTCAAAAGAAGCAGGGGAGCAGGGAGCAAGGGTGACAAAACATCGTCAGCGATTATGCCGTCGTAGATTGTTGCTGAGATAAATCCATCAAATTCGCTAACTTATAAACAATCCGCGCACCTACATTACCATCCCACTCAGCATCACCAACTTCACAGACATCAAAACCGATAATTTTTCTACCACTTTTGACCAATTCTCTAAACAGACAGAAAGCTTGCTCTAATTCCAGTCCCCCAGGAACAGGAGTACCTGTACTCGAACAGAGTTTAGGATCAAGACCATCTACATCAAAGCTAATGTAAACACATTCAGGTAAATGACTGATTATTTCTCGGCACAAATCAATCCAAGTCATGCCAGAGTAGAGTTTTTGTTTAATAGCTGGGTCGTAATAAGCAACAATGCGACCATGAGATTGGTCAATCATTTGCACTTCATCATGACAAATATCACGTAAACCTACCTGCACTAACCGAGAAATTTGCGGTAGTTTCATCGCATTAAACATGATAGATGCATGAGAAAATTCAAATTCCTCATAAGCATCGCGTAAATCTGCGTGAGCGTCAATATGCAAAATCCCAAAATCGGCGTATTTCGCTGCTAATGCTTGCAAACAACCCAACGGTGAACTGTGATCCCCACCAATGACGGCAACTCGCTTGCCCTTGTTCATTGCTTCTTGACACTGGGCAAACAACCATTGATTTACTTGTTCACCAGCTTGATTAATTTCTTTTAAAACAGGTGTTAAATCTGGTGTATCTGTCAGTGGTTTACCTTGCCCTAACCGTTCAATAATTTTTGCTGCTAAGGCGCGGTAGTATATATTTTTCTCTAAAATATCTTGGGAAATTTCCATCATAAAAATTCCCTGTTTCCAGCCGTCGGGATGATCAAAATCAAACAAATCCAGTTGAGTCGAAGCATCTAAAACTCGTTGGGGACCGTTGGCTGTACCTGCGCCATAAGAAACAGTGACTTCCCACGGAATACCAAAGACAATCAGATTTGCAGATTCGTAATCAAACGGCAAGCCTAAAAGGTTGCCATTGATTTCACCTATACCGCTGGGATTGTAGTCTTGAAGTTGATTATTCATTTCAGTTATCAGTTATCAGTTATCAGTTATAGCAATCCTAAATCATTTGTGAAAATTACATATCTCTTTCTTGCCTTTGCGTACTTTGCGTACTTGGTGAGTCCACTTGCCGTCTTTTGGCGCTTTGCGTCGTTAGCGCAGCGTTAGCGAGTCTTCGAGCGTCAGGGCGGTTCGTTTCCTTATCTATCAGGACTTACGCAAAACTATAGAAAAACGAACCGCAAAGGACACGAAGTACACGAAGTTAAGAGGGTTTTAGAGAGTCCTTGCGTAAGTCCTATCTATATTTTTCACGATTCATTTAGGACTGCTATATCAGTAATCTTAATTACATTAAAGCTTCTAGCATTTGATCAAAATTCCGGGAATATATCTGTTTGCCATAGTCTTGCCAATCTCTGTCTGACGAATAAGGAAAGCGTTTTAATGTTACCTGTTGAACATAAGCCATTACTGGGCGACGAAGATGCTCATATTTCTCGAAGGCTTTGGTTAGGTTTGGTATGTCATCCCAGGTATTTGATTCTGCGATTTTAGCAATTAGTGTTGCAATTACCAAAGCATCTTCAAATCCTTGATTAGCTCCTTGAGCCATGAAAGGCGGCATACCATGAGCTGCATCACCAACTAAGACAATTCGTCCTGCACTCCAGGTTGATTGAGTCACAGCATGGTGAATATAATACGGACGTTGCTCCATTTTGGTAGGAGGAGATATACTCACTAATTGCTTGAGTAAATCAGGAAAACTTGCCTTTTCAAGTTCCTGCACAGCTAATTGAATTAAGGAATCGCCAAACTTACCCTGTAACACATCCAACGGCAAAGGCAAATGTAGAACATATCCTAGTTGAGCGCCTTCTCTGCCAAATAACATCATTCTTGTATCTTGTGTACAATCATGATTTCTGGATATCTCATCATTACTAATGGTGACAATTGATGAATCTGGAAAGAATTTTTCTTTAATTTCTGTTTGCAACTCATTTGAAATATCGGCTATTTCTCTACAAGATATTGCTGCAAATCCCGAATATTCAGGTTTGGCAAAAGCATGATCATGACTATCTTTATAAAGTATTCTACGAACTGTCGAATTGATTCCGTCTGCCGCAACAATTAACTTAGCTCGAAACAATGTTGTTGATGATTCTTGGGAAACATTATCTAAAAGATCAGACTGCATATCATTTTGTTTCTGCCCATCTGCCCAATATGCATAAGGATTAACTTCTACCGTTGTGTCAGATACACAGTTTATACGAACACAGCTATTTTCTGGCTCATCCACAACATTGATACAACGGTGATTAGCTTTTACTTGGTCTGGAGGTAGTAGGTGTCTTAATGTTGTTTGCAAAACATACCAAAAAATTGACACTCGACCCTCCCCATAATCTCGAAACCAGTCGTCAAAATCTAGAGGAATTGACTTAATTGGCTGCCCTTGCAAGTTTTTGTAAACCCATTGGCGTGAAGTTTTGGGAGGGATTTTATTCTCAGTTATGCTGACAGATTTTTCATGATGAGGCTGTGTGGAATTTAAGAAATTAATGGCATTTTTCTTAACTTCTTCGTAAGCACTAGTATCTAAGTATTTGATAGCTTTCAATCCGTTGGGAAGAAGATCCAAAACTTGACCAACCTGACGAAAGGCACGAGTTTGATCAATAACAAGAATATTTTCAATACCACGCTTGCGTAAGCCGATAGCAGTTGCTAGCCCAATCGGGCCAGCGCCAACCACTACAACATCGTAAACTTCCGCAGCAGAAGTAGAAGAGGTAACAGATTCAGCTAAGGTATTAATCTTATTTGACATGTCTGTAGGTGTGTGGTTGCTTAATTGTTGCTTTAGCATGTTCGTACACACTCATTATGAAAGAATGTTGACGATCGCACCATTAACTATTCACCTTCCCAAGTCCAATCTTCGAGTTCAGAAATTGAATAATCAAGCTTAAAGGTCGAGCGATCGCCTTTTTTACTCGATTATTCGTCTTCCCAAGTCCAACTTTCGAGTTCAGAAGCTGAATTACCGAGCTTAAAGGTCGAGCGATCGCCTTTTTTACTCCATGATTCGTGTTCTAACGACAACACCTTTTACAAATCCTGCCATGCTGCCTCTTCTTCAGGTTTGAGCCAATCTTTTTGTAGTGAAGATTCACTTAAGAGGGTGATTTCTAATTTCTCTTGTTGGCGCTTATTCTGCAAAAATTGAATAAAATCCAACACTTCTTGTAAGAGAGGTTCCGGTACTTTTTCAATTTCTTGTAGCAGTTGTTCTTTTATTGTCATGATAGGTGGCTCAATTACAATTTTTTGTTCTCATCACACGCCTCAAAAACTAATTCTTCGACCCATCCCTGAGCAAGTGCTACTTTTATTAAATCAAAAACAACGTGTAGTAAGAACTTTAGTCCTCCAAAAAGGGCTAAAGCCCTTACCTTAACGTGAGTTCGATGAACCTCTCCCCAACACCTCTCCGACGCGGAGAGGGGCAGAAATTCACTAGTTTTGAACGAAAAAATAAAGGTTTCAAAGCCTCTCCCACCGTGGGAAAAAACCGTGCTAGCTCACTACAAACCTTTAATTATTTGTGCCGTCTTATTTAATGGCTTTGAAAACTTATCGGTTGACAGTACTCATATCAGAATAGCGATCGCCTGCGGTAATACCTTTGGGTGCAGCGGTTTCAATCTGATTTAGCTCGTCTGGAGTTAAAATAATATCGGCAGCTGCAATGTTTTCTTCTAAATAAGTGCGTCGCTTTGTACCAGGAATCGGCACAATATCTTCACCTTGAGCCATTAGCCATGCCAAAGCCAGTTGACTAGGTGTAACTTTCTTTTCATCAGCAATTTCCTTAACTTTTTCCACTAATTGCAGATTTTTAGAGAAATTATCACCCTGAAAACGCGGGCTATTTCTACGGTAATCATCTGCTGCAAGGTCTTCAAAACGAGTGATGGCTCCTGATAAAAAGCCACGGCCAAGTGGGCTGTAAGCCACAAATCCAATTCCTAGTTCTCGTACAGTTGCTAAAATTTCATCTTCTGGCTCACGAGTCCACAATGAATACTCTGATTGTAGTGCGCTAATTGGGTGAACTGCTTGCGCCCGTCGAATTGTCGCGGGAGCAGCTTCCGACAGTCCCAGATAGCGCACTTTACCTTGCTGCACTAACTCTTGCATTGCTCCGACAGTATCTTCTATCGGCACATTTGGATCAACTCGATGTTGATAGTATAAATCAATCACCTCTACTCCTAAACGTTTGAGTGAAGCATCGCAAGATTGATGGACATATTCGGGTTTGCCATTAACTCCTTTCCAACCACCGTCTTCGGTACGAACATTACCAAACTTGGTTGCTAGTACTACTTGATCTCGACGATCCTTTATTGCTTTACCGACTAACTGCTCATTGGTAAAAGGCCCATACATATCAGCAGTATCGAGAAAATTTAACCCCAGTTCCAATGCCCGATGGATGGTAGCGATCGCTTCTTGTTCATCACGACTACCGTAGAACTCAGACATTCCCATGCAACCAAGTCCCAATTGGGAAACTTCTAACCCTTGTTTGCCTAGTTTTCTGGTTTTCATAAAACAATTTCCTGATCCGACATCTCGGCATTATCACTTTGTCCTACCACCAATTCATCTATTATTAGAAGTATTTCTTGATACAAAGTCAGTGAAGAGGAAAAGGGGCAGGGAGCATACTTCGACTGCGCTCAGTAACCAGGGAGCAGGGGGGAAAACCCATAAATGAATCCTCCCTCTGCCTCTTAGGTTAAAAAGGTGTAATTGCTTGTAAATGCAGTCTTTTTTCTAACTGCGGATGCTGAAAGTAAATTTCTCTGGCGTGGAGATGTAACCGATCTGCAACAGCGCTACATCCGTAAAGGCGATCGCCTAAAATAGTTAACCCAAGTCCTCGCGCATCGGCTGCATGAACTCTTAACTGATGAGTGCGCCCTGTTAGCGGTGTAAACTCTACACGAGTAGAGTCTTCTGACCTCGCTATGACTTGAAAATGAGTTTTACTCGGTTTACCTCGTTGCCAGTCAACTTGCTGATAAGGGCGATTTTGCGGATCTCCCCACAATGGTAATTCGATTACACCTTGTTCAGTAGTGACAGCACCAGCAAGTACGGCTTCATAAATTTTGTGAATTTGTCGTTGCTGAAATTGCTGACTTAGTTGACGATGAGTAAGGCGATCGCGCGCTAACAATAAAATACCAGAAGTTTCTTGATCAAGGCGATGCACAGTCGTAAGTGCCATCCCCTCCGGTAACAAATGACGCAAACGACTTAAAACACTATCTTGGCGATCGTGATAACGACCAGGAACTGATAATAACCCAGCGGGTTTATTTACAGCAATCAACCATTCATCTTCATAAATAATAGGGATGTTTACTTTCTCAATTGCTAGGTTAGGTTTCAATCCTGAAAGTAAAAACCCCATCAACGGCTGACAACGTTCTACACAAGCTCCATAAAATTGTCCCTGAATTTTGTCTTGATTAGCTGAAGCAGATCCCCACCAAAACTCTGCCATTGCTAAAGGTTTAAAATTATGTGTGGCTGCATAATGCAGTAGCTTGGGGGCGCAACAGTCGCCTGTACCTGTAGGTAAACCTGTCGGTATTAATTGCTGCAACGATAAAGATGTCCCCGAAAAATTAGTCAGGCTGTAAGCGGCGTGCATCTGAGCTTGTAATTGGCGGGATAGTTCTTTACGCTGTTGTTTTAGTTCTTGTATCCGCAGTTCTGTTGCTGTAATTATCTGCTTGAGAGGCTGCAAAACTTCATTTTGCTGGCGTTTGAGTTGTCGGCGCTCAATTTTCTGCTGACGGCTTGCTGTATCGAGTTCTGCAAGCGCAATAGTCAACGCTGCTCCTGTCAATGTTTCGCAGATTAGCTGACGTTTTTGATGTCGTTGAAGCTTGCAATGTCGATGGCGATCGCTTATTATCTGCAATTGCTGCTCAAATTCACGACATAAGCTTTCGTATTGCTGCCATTCTGGTAGATGCTTTAAAGTAATTAGTTCCTGCTTGATGGCATTTAGTTGAGCCAAAGTGCGGGCTTCTTCTAGAGCAACTTCATCTCTACCTGGAATTGGTGGAACCCATCCTTCAACAACACTTTTACCATTCAAAAGACCAGAAAAAGCTTTTAGTACGCGTTTTTCGCCAGTAGATAGTTCAACCAATAACACCCCATACATTTTGCCTTCACGGGAATAGAGGTGATTGTTAGCTAGATGTTCCATTAAATTATATGCGATCGCTTCTGCTAAAGAAGTCCGAGGTAATCTCAGGCGATCGCCAGTTTGAGGACAACATCCCTCGTAATAATAATTCAAGTTGGTAAACATTCGTGCAAGAGGTCTAATGATCAAACCACAACTGAGCGAAAAAATTCAAGAACTAATCCAAAAAGCCCGGATTGTCAGCTTTGCAACTTGGCATAACACCCATCCAGCAGCAGCTATCCAGCGATTTCAGATAGCCGATGATCAAGGACGCTACCTCACAGATGAGGATTGTCAACAACTTCAAAACTTCGTACCAGACACAGCACAATTGATTTTAGTTACACAAATACTGCGCGATCGTGTCAATGATATCGTTGACGAAGCTAGAACCGAGGTGTTGAAAACCTTTCCTCATATTACCCAACCAAGCGGCGGACTCTACCCCCCAGAACGAGCCGAAGCTTGCTGGCGCGACTTCTGGCACTTTTTACGCTGTATTACCTACGGCATTGCTGGAGGACACACCGATTACACCAGTGCAGAAGGTTTGCATTATATGCAACTGCTTTATCAGGAATTGCAAGTACCTTTAGATGCAATGGTAGTGGGATTAGAAGGTATTAAAGCTGCAAGTTTGCAGCGCGTAGAACCACAGCAACAAGAAATGCTTGTCCCTTACTTCGATCACCTGATTAAACAACTAAAACAGTTCCAAAATTAGCAAATTCGAGTTACCGATTAAGTGAACAGTAATTGATAACTGATTTAAGGTAGTCTAAAATCAAAGATTTTACTAAAAAAAGATAAAAATTGTGAATAATATACTTTCAGGGCGGATGCTACTCTCACACAACTTTGATGTTGCAACCGACATCGTACCAGCAATGAGTCGGGAAGAATTTACTGAAGTGTTTCAAGAAGGCTTGATTGATCACCAAAACATCAAATGTCGTCCGGTAAATAATCCTCATTGGATTGTAGAGGTTTTGTTTTCCCCAGAGGAATTTTCACCCCAACAAGTAGGAAAATTATGTGGTGATGCTCTAGAACAAAAGCGTCAAACACAAAGTTCATCTATCCCTGAGATTCTAATCTTAGGTGGCATTAAAACAACCCCTCCCACAAGCAATTCACCCGATGCTCTGCAACCAGGAGAATGGGGCGTGGATGTAGTAGAAACCCTTGCCTCTCAAGCATTTTTACAAGCGATCGCCTGGGATGCTACGATCGCCCAAAAGCCCCCTGACAGCATTTTTAAAGTTGAACTAAAAAGGAATTAGGGACTAGCGCTTTTTCCCCACTAAGCTAATCGTCATTCATTTTTCCAGAATGATTCGCTTGTAGTAAGGACTTCAGTCCTGCTTTTATGCAACTTAAATGCTTATTAGCTTACTAGCTAATCCACACAACCAAGAAGCACTTTGAATTAACCAATAACATTAAGCTTTGTAAAGGATAATCATCAACATTCATAAATCTTCATGTCTTTGGTTACAGACTCGTATGAAGATGATCATAACAAAGCGTATAAAACCCCGAAAAATTTTATTATTTGCGGGGCTAAGTCTCTTATGGAGAGATTTATGCTTTGTGGTGAGACAAATCAATCCAGTAGCTTAAATTTGGCTGGATAAACAATCTGAAATTTCTTCACTTTTTGAAACAAATTTCTTAAACTCTCTCGTTAACGCAGGAGATATCGTTAAATGCCTTTTGGACCAGCTTCACGCTTAGGGGTCAGCTTATTTGATGAAACCCCCCCCGTAGAATGGGTACCCGGTCGCTCGGAAGAAGAAGCAGAAACAATTATTCAGGCAGTCTACAGGCAAGTGCTAGGCAATGCCTACGTCATGGAAAGCGAGAGGCTTGTCGTACCGGAGTCACAATTTAAGCTGGGTACGTTCAGCGTCCGCGAATTTGTACGTGCAGTTGCCAAGTCTGAACTATACCGTTCTCGCTTTTTTACCAGTTGCGCTCGTTACCGGGCAATTGAATTGAACTTCAGACATCTTCTAGGTCGTCCTCCAATCGATTTAGAAGAAATGCGGATGCACAGCACAATTCTGGATACTAAAGGATTTGAAGCCGAGATCGATTCTTATATCGACAGCGACGAATACCAAAACAACTTCGGTGAAAATTTCGTACCCTACATCCGGGGCTACAAAACTGATTCTATTCAGAATATGGTTCAGTTTACCCACACCTTCCAATTGGTTCGTGGTGCTTCTTCCAGCAGCCTGAAGGGAGATTTAGCAGGTAAGAGTCCTAAACTAAATTCTTTAGTTATTCAGTCAATTGCCACTCCAGTAGTTTCACCTGCTAGCGATGGCGCAACCTTCCGTACACCACCAGGAACTTCTCGCTCTCGTCAAGGAGTAGGTGCTAGTGCTGATGGTAAGGTTTACCGCATTGAAGTCACTGGTTACAGAGCAAAAGCTGTGAACGCAGTTTCCAAATTCCGCCGTTCTAACCAAGTCTATTTAGTACCCTACGAAAAACTATCGCAGGAATACCAACGGATTCACCAACAAGGTGGTGTCATTGCCAGTATTACATCTGTCTAGTCAGTAGTAGGCTGCAATACTCAACGAATTAGCTGGTAATTGGTAGTTTGTAATTGGAAACTAGTATTAATTATTAGTATAAAATGTTGCAATCTATTGGTTGCCAGATATTGGTATACGAATTTAAACAAACCAAAAAATTGAATCATTTTAGGAGATAGGTTGCAATGGCATCCCCCGCAATATTTGATCTGTGGTCTACTGGCAGTTTGGAAGAGATCCAAACTATCATCCGGGCAGTTTACAAACAGGTTTTAGGAAATCCTCATGTAATGGAGAGTGAGCGCTTAGTAACGGCTGAATCGCAGCTGTGCGATCGCGCCATCTCCGTGCGTGATTTTGTTAGAGCCGTTGCTAAATCTGATTTCTACCGCACCCGCTACTTTGAATCCTGCGCTCCCTACCGTTTTGTCGAGTTGAACTTTAAGCATCTACTCGGCCGCGCCCCCCAAGATCAAAGAGAAATATCGGAACACATCGTTCGTTGTGTTGCAGAAGGCTACGAAGCTGAGATTGACTCTTACATCGATAGCGATGAATATCAGTCAGCCTTTGGCGAAAATATTGTGCCTTACTCTCGCGGTAAAAATAGCGAAGCCAATATGAAGCAAGTAGGCTACAACCGCACATTTGCTCTTGATCGCGGACCTGCTCAAATTGACAGCGCTGTCAAGTCTTCTCAACTGGTTTATTCAGTTGCCAGTAATTCTGCCAATTCCATTAAGCCATCTTCGGCAACTGTGATTGGCTCAGGCAGTGAAAAGCGGTTCAAAATAGTTGTTTCCGGCTCAAAATTTGACAGTCCTCGCCGCGTTAGTGCTACTGAATATATTGTCCCCGCAAGCAAGATGACCCCACAAATTCAGCGGATTAACCGCACCAGTGGGAAAATTGTCAGCATTACCGAAATCGCATAAACCTGAATAGGGTGGGCAATATCCACCCTATTTACTCTGTTAAATAAAAAACTTTTTTCAATCAAACCAAACATAACAACCAACTCGGAGTATTTGATATGGCACTTTGGATAGAGATTGAACTACGTCCTAACGCTACAGAATCAGAACGTGCATAAAGCAGGTGGTAAGACTCTCACCATTGCAGAAGTAGCGTAGAGGAGATAGGGGATAGGGAGACAAGGGGAATAACTAAATTACCCCATGCCCCATGCCCAATGCCCCATGCCCAATTCCCAATTTCAATTGATGAACATTACAGAATTTGTTGAGCGTTCCATTGGGCGTTGGCGATCGCAGCGCAGCGTCCATCACTTGGCTTTTGGTCACTTTGAAGCCGTACAATCAATTATCGACATTGTTGCCCTTCCTCTAGATGACCAAGCAGTTCTTGATCTGTGCAAATCCTACAACATTGATACTCAAGCAATTGTGTCTCCATTTCGGATGAGTTGGGAAGGACAATCAGACTGGGATGAAAACGAAGTCCTCAAAGGCAGTTGCATATTAGTTCCTGTTCCTGATTCTGAAAACCCCAATCGTGGCCAACTTCTACGTGATCAAGGCTATGCAGAGACGATGGCAGCAGCTGGCAATTATTACTTAACTGAAGATGAAACCTTTGTCTTAGTTACAGGATACGATCGCGCAGCCGCAGAGGAAAAAATCTGGTTTATTAACCCTAATGTCCGCTGTCGAGTTTCTTTAATTAAAACTAGCGCTAATACAGGTGTTGTTACAGCCTCCTTTTCTTCAGAAATCCGCCAAGAAATTAAACCAGTGAACAGTGAACAGTGAACAAAGTGTATGGTGGAGGATTTAAGCCCAATTATACCTTTTGACTGGTAACTGATAACTGATAATTGGTAACTGAATAAAACTCAATAATTAAAAATTGCCACAGTATCGATATCCAAATTTAGTCAATCCATAATAATGACTACTCCACTGCATAACTCTGAGTCTAAATCCAATGATTTAGTGACCCTGGCTCGTTGTATGGCAGGGGATTTCAGTAATTATAAACAATCTTTTGAAAACCCTAAAAATTACGCTCATATCCATGTTTTCTTTCGTCCGTTGCCGTTTGACTTCTTCTCTGGAATTGGTTTCTATTCTGAACAAGTTTATGACTATGATCTGTGGAGTCCCTATCGTCAGGGTGTGCATCGGCTAGTAGATCAAAAAGACCGCATTTATGTTGAAAATTATGGTCTAAAAAACGCCTTTCTTTATGCAGGTGCGGCGCGTAATTTAGACATCCTCAAAACAATTAAGAACGACTGCATCGAACGGCGATTTCACTGCGGCATGATTTTTCAGCGAGACGGTGATATGTTTCGGGGCAGTGTGGAACCTGGGAACTTATGTTTGATTGAGCGCGATGGCTGCCAGACTTACCTTGTAAGCGATGTCGAAGTCACCGAAACCACCTGGGTAAGCCTAGATAGAGGCATGGATATTAATACCAAAGAGCAGATTTGGGGTTCAACATTTGGCCCGTTGCGGTTTGAAAAACGAGAGAGTTTTGCCCATGAAGTCCCAGCTATCATGTAGCGCTTCTTTGAAGAGTCTGGAATCAGTTGAAGCAAAAATGTTGCCACCAGAAGCTCAAAAAAAGATGCAATGTTGGCTCCGCAGCCGTCATTTGATTTGTTCAGGTAATTTTTTTATTTTTGAAACAGTAGACTATAGCGCCGTCGAGCGTTTTTCGGACTGCGTTGCAGCATTAGGGGGAACCGTGATTTCGGTTGAACCCATTGATAAAGTCTGGATGGGAGATCATCGTCAAGTTTTTCTGTATCGTGCTAAAGCTAGTTTGCATACTCCTTGTCACAACCTAAAGCAATATTGGTTGAAATATGGCAGCTTTCGCACACGATTTGATGGACAAGCATAATACAAATAGGGTATGGGGCATGGGGGATTGGGCATGGGGCATTGGAGAAATAACTCTCCCCTGGTCTCCCTATCCTCTGCTTCTTTACCTAGTCCTTTTAGATTTTCTATTGTCGGTGTTATGGAACTTAATCAAATTGAAACAAATCTGCAAAATCCAGATTTTAAGTATCGGCTTGATGCGATCGCAGCTCTTAAAGATTATCCTTCAGAAGTAGCTTTGCCTTTACTAACCAAGCACATCCAAGATTCAGAATTTTTGGTGCGATCGTTTGTTGCTAGGGGATTGGGTAAACAGCAGACATCCGAATCTTTTGCTGCTTTACTCCAAATGATCAAGTTTGATAATACTCCCAATGTGCAGGCAGAAGCTGCTAACTCCCTGTCTCTATTTGGCAGGGTTTCAGCTTCCCATTTAGTGGAGGCGTTTTTTATGAATGATCATTGGTTGTTACGCCGCAGTATTTTAGCAGCTTTAATTGAACTGGAGTGTCCTGAAGAATTGCTTGAAGTTTGCATTCAAGGGCTGGAGGGCGAAGATGCAAGTGTGCAGGAGGCATCTGTTGAAGCGCTGGGGACTTTAGCTAGCTCTCGTCAACATCAAGCTGCCTTATCCCAACTTTTAATACTCAAAAATTCCGAGTCTGAGCGTATTCGGTTACAGGTTGCTTACGCCCTGAAACACTACGATGCTCCTGATGCTAAAAAAGCTTTAGCTCAACTGAGACAAGATGCTGATCATCGCGTCATTGGGGCTGCAATGGAAGATTTAATCTAGCAGTCAACAGGTATATGCAACTTGTAGACGCAACGGCTTAATTAAATGTTGACTTAAAGCGATCGCATTAGTCGAGTGTATTCCACTGCCTTGGAGAAATCGGTGCAAAAATTTCTGGAGTCGTTAGGTAAATTGGTATAAAGTTTACGCTGTTGTACTCAAGGTTGGAATTGTAATTTTAAACTCGGTTCCCATACCCGGCTGAGAATTTACTTCTAATGTGCCGTTGTGTTTTTCTGCGACAATTTGATGAGCTATCGACAACCCAAGTCCCGTCCCTTTACCAACAGGTTTTGTGGTAAACAAAGGCTCAAATAGCCGTTGTTTTAGCCGTTCAGGAATACCAAGCCCATTATCAGCAATCCGAATTACAACCATTTGTTGAGAATTTAGTTCTGTTGCAATTTCAATGCAAGGAATTGAATTGTTCATTTTACCTTGGGTTATGGCTTCATCAAGGGCATCAATAGCGTTAGCCAGAAGGTTCATAAATACTTGATTCATTTCTCCGATATAGCAGTTTACTTGCGGTAATTCTCCGTAATTTTTAATAACTTTAATACCAGGGCGATCGCCATTAGGCTTAAGACGGTGTTGTAAAATCATCAATGTACTATCTAGTCCTAAGTGCAAATCCGCAGATATTTTAGTATCGCTATCCGAACGAGAGAAGCTTCGCAGTGAGGTAGAAAGGTGCTGGATTCGTTCAGATCCGATCTCGAATGAGTTTAAAATTTTTGTTAGATCTTCGAGAACAAATTTCAGATCTAAGTTTTCAATAAAAGTGGTAATTTTGGCTGTGGGGTTGGGATACTCTTGTTCATACAGTAGAAGAAGCTCGGTAATTCCGGCAATGTATTCTCTTAGAGGGGGGATATTGCTGGTAATAAAGTTGATCGGATTGTTCATTTCGTGGGCAATTCCAGCGATTAACTCTCCCAATGTTGAGAGTTTTTCTTGCTGCACCAATTGGACTTGGGCTTGCTGCAAAGCAGCGGTGCGATCGCGCACTTGTTGTTCTAGAGATTCAGTCAATTGTTTGAGTCGCAAATGCACGCGCACTCTGGCAATAACTTCTTCTTGAGTAAATGGTTTGGGGATGTAATCTACCGCACCCAGAAAAAATCCCTTAGTTTTACTCTCTATATCCGCTAAAGCAGTGGTGAAAATAATCGGAATGTTTTGAGTTACAGGATTGGCTTTGAGACGACAACAGGTCTCAAATCCGTCAATACCTGGCATTTGTACATCCAGCAAAATTAACTCTGGTTGATTGCGTTCAGCAAGGGCGATCGCACTTTCGCCATCGACTGCAACCCGAAAACGCAACCCCTCACTAGCCAGCGCTTCCGACAAAACAGACAAATTGGTAGGATTATCATCCACAATCAAAATAAATCCCCGATTGGAACTCATAGTCATAATTCATTTAAAAGTAGAATTTATCCCAAATTATTTAAGATGAGT
>JBBSOP010000001.1:0-53619 GCA_038259655.1 Chroococcales cyanobacterium | reverse complement strand
TCCACACCAGCTTCAGCACATAACCGCACCACTTCTGGTTGGAAAATATCTGGTGGCTCTACGGTCAAAGTGCGGATTTTTTGCAGTACTTCTCTAAATTGGTTGGCATCATAACTAGTACAATCAATCTCAGCTGCTTCAATTTCTCCACGACGTAACCAAGCAGCAACAGCACCAGGATCGCTTGGGAACGTCTGAGACTTACGAAAGTATACATTAGTCTTACACCATATTGCCTCCCATTGCTCAGGGGAGGCGACAGCAAAAAAATTTAGCACTTCCCGAAGTTGCTCAACTTTATCTTGATAGTACTGAATCCATTCGGACTTAATCATTGCTTTTACAGGAATCTGATCAAGCCAAGCTACTTGCTTTTTCAAGCGCTCTTGTTCATCCTGTCGCGCTAAAGCTTCCCGATATTGACGTTCGCGGTTGTTCCAAAAACTAGCAGGGATATTCAATACCCTCTCTAGTTGTAATGCTGTTTCTGGAGTAAGTGCTGCTTTACCATTGATAATTTCGTTAATTGTTTTTTTGGGTCTCCCAGTCCGTTCTGCCAGATCTGCCTGGGACATCCCCCACTCTTCCAGGACTTCAAGAAGAGTCTCCCCAGGAGGAGAAACAAAATCTGGCGTATATTGATTTTGGATCTCATTAATCATGGGTATCCTCCACGCCTAGTATTCTAACGGCAGTTATTTTACTCCAGTCAATACCACCATCTGGTTTGGTCGGAATTAGTTCATCTGCTGGCTCAAATATCAGCCGATATGGATGATCTAAATCCAGAGATAATTGACCTGCAAGGTCATGAAGCAATTCGTGGCAACGTCCAGGAATATTCCGCATATCCTCAAGTACGTTAGCAGCGCGTAAATCATCAAGCCTCCGCCGAATGCGTTTTGCTCTATCTGCACCCTGATTTTTCTCTAGAACTCTCTGGTCATTAAACTCTTTTTCAAGTTTTTTGTTTTTAAACACAATATTCATTATACCAAAGGTTCTACCAATATTGTTAACCTTAAAGGTTAACAATATTTTAGGCATTTCCATCACAAATGGCAGAAATTAGACATAAATAAGGATTATACGCTCAAAGAGTAGAACCTATGTACTATGTAGCTTATAAAATTACATTTTTGTTAGTAGCCATATCAGCAACTATGCATCTGAAAATTTAGTTTTCAACAGATGGTATTGCTTAAAACACTGCCAACTGAAAATAACTAACAACCATTTGTGGTGCAGTTGCTAAACCATCACTCATTGCCAGTTTTACAGCTGCCATCAGCACAGTAAGCTGATTGGTAGGTACTAGAACGCTTGCCAAAGAGAGTATAGCGATGATCGCGGATTTGTTCGTAAAAGCGATCGCCTGCCCACTTCATCCCCGGTAATGCCCGATAAGCGTCTACAAATATACTTCCTAACGGTAATAATCGCCCAATTTCTTCAGCTGCTGCACTACCTTGCCAACGTCTTTGAGGCATATTGCCATCAATTAAAATCATTCCCTGTTCGCAATCTTGGGGTGTGATTTGCCACTGGGAAAGCGCTTGCTCATCTTGCATGGAAGCATAACGAAACAACTTTCCTTGATCTAAGGTTTCTAAGAGTTGTACTAAAGTGACGCAGAGATTACAATTCCCATCATAGATAACGTAGTAATTCATCGAAAAAGTGACTGATTTAAGATAATATTTGAGGGTGTTTTATAAATTAAGTATAGCGTTACACCTAAAATAAAATGATTGGGGTGAGAACGATGCCAGCAGAGAAAATCTTAAATGTTGATTTTGCTCAAGAAGATGCTTGTTTAGAAATTCTGCCGCGATCGCCTTTAGCTTCTAGTTACCATGCTAACTGGAATGGTATTCGCTTAGATCACCATCGCCAGCCAGCCCACGAAACCCCCGAACATAGACCCCAACAGCATACTATTAGCATTAGCGTAGAACATAATATTATCAAAGCAGAGCGCGTCTTAAACGGTTGCCTTCAGAATGAAACCATACTCAAGGGTGATATTGCTGTGATCCCGGCTTATACACCTAGAGTCTACAGAGAACAAGTCAAAATCTAGAATTTTTTAACTAGTGAGCAAGTTGTATGAGATACAAACTCTTAGGCAAAAGTGGATTACGAGTTTCTGAACTCTGCTTAGGAACCATGACTTTTGGTGAAGACTGGGGTTGGGGTGCTTCTAAAGACGAAAGTCAAAAAATTTTTGATACTTTCGTAGCAGCAGGGGGCAATTTTATTGATACCGCTAACGGTTACACCGATGGTAGTAGTGAAAAAATTGTCGGTGAGTTGATTGCTAAAGAAAGAGAACGCTTTGTAGTTGCAACGAAGTATTCCTTTCCCTCGCAAATGAACGAAAATCAAGGCGACCCTAACGGTAGCGGTAATCATCGCAAAAACTTAATGCAATCATTAGAAGGTAGTCTGAAGCGGTTGAATACCGATTATATTGACTTATTTTGGTTACATGCTTGGGACTTCACAACTCCTGTAGAAGAAGTGATGCGATCGCTTGATGATATGGTACGTCAAGGTAAAGTACTTTATGTTGGTATTTCTGATACTCCGGCTTGGATTGTTGCTCAAGCCAATACCATTGCTCAATATCAAGGCTGGACGCAGTTTGTAGCTTTGCAAGTTGAGTATAACTTGATTCAGCGAACCCCGGAACGTGATTTGCTGCCAATGGCTAAAGCCTTTGATTTAGCAGTAACACCGTGGTCGCCTCTTGGTGGTGGCGTGCTAACAGGTAAATACAACAAACCTCCTACAGAAAGCAGCGAACAAGGGCGATTGGCAAATGCTGAAGCTGGCAGTATTTCCGAAAAAAGTTTAGCGATCGCAGATGTCGTTGGTCAAGTGGCCGCCGAAATTGGATGCACAGCCCCACAGGTAGCACTAGCTTGGCTACGCGCTCAAAGCGGCATAATTATCCCCATTATTGGCGCACGTAAGCTGACTCAGTTTCAAGATAATTTAGCTTGTCTAGATGTGACTTTATCACCAGAGCATCTGCAACGCTTAGATCAAGTAAGTCAAATTGAACTGGGTTTTCCCCATGATTTCTTGCAAAGTGACATAATCCGCGATCGCCTGTTTGGTGGCACATATAATACCATAGACAACCACCGTATCTAAAAAAGCTAATTCTAGATTTTCAGATGACGAGCCAGAGAGTAATTCATAAATCCCTGGATTCCATCTGTCGGTAGAGAGTTTCGGACATTATGCCACTATCTGTAGACTTATAGTATTGATTCAAATTTAGGTAGAAGTATGAGCGACAATCAAGACCTATCACGTCTGTACCCCACCCGCATTGATCTTCCAGCAGCAGCACGAGCAAAAATCGTCACAATTCTTAATCAGTCTCTAGCGGCGACTTTGGATCTCAAAACCCAGACAAAGCAGGCACACTGGAACGTCAAAGGCACTGATTTCTTTCAGTTGCATGAATTATTTGATGAAATGGCTGGTGAATTAAACGAGTATGTCGATATGGTCGCCGAACGCGTCACCGCTTTGGGTGGATACGCTTTTGGGACTGCTCGCTTAGCTGCTGCCAATTCTATATTGCCAGAATATCCTCTAGATATTTTAGCGGGAATGGATCACGTCACAGCTTTAGCAGATCGCTATGCAGCTTATGCAAAACATGTCAGAGAAGCGATCGACAAAACTAATGATTTAAACGATGCTGATACAGCTGACCTTTACACCGAAGTTTCTCGCACCATAGATAAAAGACTTTGGTTCTTAGAGGCTCATCTACAAGTATTAGAAATCAAGGCGGGTAATGGTACAGCAGCTACTAAAAAAGAGCCAGCTGCTGTTAAATAAGTAAGTTTGAGAAACGCAGATTTTCTCAAATCTCATAGTATCTTTTTGGTAAGTACGTCACTTAAAAGTGCGTACTTTTTATTTATATACATATCCTTTACTATTTAAATAGTTTAAAAATAATTTTTAAGTAGCCGTCACGAACAGTATTTACTTTTGTATCTTGGTGGTAAATAAACCTTTAACCACCAAGACACAAAGACACCAAGCATTTTCAAGTTAAGTAGACAAAAATATAAGATTGTGTAATTAATTCTGTCTAAATTTTGAAAATTAAAAAACTCATCCCAAAAGAGGTAAATGATGTCTCAAAATACAATTAACCACCTAATTCATGATAGAAACGCCCGCGGTCATGCTCAAATAGGCTGGCTTGATAGCTATCATACATTTTCCTTTGGTAGTTTTTACGATCCGAATCGCATGGGATTTCGGACGCTACGAGTAATCAATGAAGATCGCATTGCTCCCGGTGCTGGATTTCCTACCCATAGTCATCGTGACATGGAAATTCTCACTTATGTTTTAGAAGGTGCAGTGGAACATAAAGATAGTTTGGGTACAGGGTCAGTGATTCGTCCTGGTGATGCTCAAATTATGAGTGCTGGTACTGGAATCGCTCACAGCGAATTTAATCCTTCTCCTACTGAACCACTCCATCTACTACAAATCTGGATTTTACCTGATGAACAAGGATTAGCCCCCAGATATGAACAAAAAGCTTTTCCTTTAGCAGAAAAGCGTGGCAAACTACGCTTAATTGCTGCTAAAGATGGGCGAGATGGTGCTGTAACAATTCACCAAGATGTTGATTTATACACATCTATTTTAGATGATGGTGATGTTGTCAATTATCACGTTAAACCTCATCGCTATGCTTGGTTACAAGTAGCTCAAGGTATAGCAATCTTGAATGGTGAAGAACTCAGAGCAGGTGATGGGGTACAAATCAGCGGTGAAGAACAACTCGAAATTAGCACCAATATTGGCACAGAAATCTTGCTTTTTGATTTAGGTTAATATCTAAATTTCTTAAAAGCCAGTAGCGACTGTCTTAAAAGTTGCGATCATTAGCCAAAAAATCAACCAAAGGCAAAAAAGATAAACAATCTTGGGAAAAGGTTAAAGGGTAAAGGTATGATAATTGCAACTCATACGCTAGGGTAAATGATCCCAAACCATAGCATTTAAAGCGCAATCCAACGAACCACCTTGACGAATTGAGTTAGTTGTGGTTCCGGGTTAGTGATTTATTTCCTAATGTGTTCTTTTGATTAGTAATTCTACCTTTACCTTTAATTCTTGATTATGACTTGGAACAAGCTTTTACAGCCTGATTTGATTTTGTCAGGTTCAGTATTAAACCTAACACCAGAAATTATCCAACAATACAAGCTTAAGGGACTAGTACTAGATGTAGATGAAACTTTAGTACCAATGAGAGTAGGAGTAGCGTCACCAGAACTACAACAGTGGGTGAAGCAAATCCGTACTTGTGCTGTGCTGTATTTAGTGAGCAATAACCTAAGTGAAGCACGAATCGGTGGACTTGCTCGCTCTCTGAATCTGCCATATCATCTCGGTGCAGCCAAGCCTTCTCGACGCAAAATTAGAGCTGCATTAAATTCTATGAATCTACCAGTTCATCAAGTAGGGATGGTAGGCGATCGCCTATTTACTGATGTTTTAGCAGGTAATCGTCTAGGTATGTTTACTATTTTGGTTGAACCTATTGTCCATGCCGATGCTGCCTTGCGATCTCACCCAATACGAAACTTTGAAGTTTGGTTTTCTGAAATCTTGGGAGCCTCTATTGATTCCAAAAATATTAGTCAAATATCAAAAATCGTCAGGAAATTAAACCTAAAGAAATAGTTAAGAAATATTTATGAAGCTGAAAAATCTGGGATTATAAGTATTAATAACATGGGGTCAGCCAAAAAAGACCCTAGCCCATAATAAATAACTATAAACCCGTAAAGCGTCAGCCTTCAAATATAGAGGGACTGGCGCTTTACAATTTAGTTTAGACTTTAAAGTTAATTATCAAAATTTTTTTATTGTTGGCTATTGACCATTGACCAATGACCAAAACGATTGTCGTCAAAATCGGCACTTCTAGCTTAACCAAACCAGAAACAGGACAACTAGCACTTTCCACTATTGCTACTTTAGCGGAAACGCTTTCTCATTTGAGGCGGCAAGGTCATCGGGTAATTTTAGTATCTTCTGGCGCTGTAGGCGTGGGTTGTGCGCGGTTGGGCTTAACGGAACGTCCCAAAGCGATCGCTCTCAAACAAGCAGTAGCAGCAGTTGGGCAAGGACGATTAATACGTGTATACGATGATTTATTTACCACTTTGCAACAGCCAATTGCTCAGGTGTTATTAACTCGTAGCGATTTAGTGCAACGCAGTCGCTATCTCAATGCTTACAACACCTTTCGAGAACTGTTAGGACTGGGAGTGATCCCCGTGGTAAATGAAAATGACACCGTAGCAGTAGACGAACTGAAATTTGGCGATAATGATACTTTATCAGCCTTAGTTGCCAGTTTAGTAGAGGCAGATTGGCTATTTTTACTTACCGATGTCGATAGACTTTACTCAGCTGATCCCCGTTCTGTACCAGATGCCCAGCCGATCGCTTTAGTCAGTAGTATGAAAGAATTAGCACAATTACAGATCCAAACAGGCACTCAAGGCTCCCAGTGGGGTACTGGTGGGATGGGGACAAAAATTTCTGCTGCCAGAATTGCCATTGCTGCGGGAGTGCGTACTGTAATTACAGAAGGACGATTTCCCCAAAACATCGAAAAAATTTTACAGGGAGAATTAATCGGGACTCATTTTCAACCGCAACCTGAGCCAACTTCGGCGCGTAAACGTTGGATAGCTTACGGTTTAGTTCCTGGTGGTAAATTATACTTAGATTCAGGAGCGATCGCGGCAATCTCCCAGGCAGGAAAATCATTGTTAGCAGCAGGAATTAAGGCAGTCGAAGGGGAATTTAACACTCAAGACGCTGTGCAGCTATGCGACACCAGTGGAAATGAAATTGCTAGAGGACTTGTGAACTACGCAAGCGAAGAACTGCAAAAGATTCGCGGCCGCCAGTCTAGAGAAATTCCTACGATTTTAGGCTATGTAGGTGCAGAAACTGTAATTCACCGAGATAACTTGGTTCTAACTTAAGTGGATTATAAAAAAGGGAAGCCTAATCGCTTTACTGCTCGTGGTGGAAAGCAACTATTAAAAGTTGTGGTTTTAGATACAGCAAATTTAATTCATGCTCTTGACATCAAAATTAAATGTATATACACTTAATTTATGGAAAAACACGCTAATCCAATCAACTCAATTGAATTAGGTCAAGTGGTTTCGACCTGTGCCTGTTTCAACCTCCGAAAAGCTTCTCGTGTAATCACGCAACACTTTGATGAACTCCTCAAGCCGAGCGGATTGCTTGTCACTCAGTTCACAATTATTGTGACTGTAGCGGCAATAAAATCGGGAACGATCAATGAGTTAGCGGAAATTTTAGTGATGGATCGTACAACCTTAACCCGGAATCTCAAACCCCTTGAACGTGAGGGATGGTTGAAATCTGAGCCTGGGCAAGATCAGCGAACTCGTGTAATTAGCTTGACCGCTAATGGAGAAGCTGCCCTGGCAAAAGCCTTGCCATTGTGGAAACAGGCTCAAAGCATGGTTGAGGAAACCCTTGGACAGCAACGATGGAGCGATCTGCTTGCATATTTAGTGGAAGCAACTGCGCTCATGCGTTGAATCTAAAAATTTTCCCAAAAAGGTGTATATACACCTAAATAGTAACGCTGGAAGCATGATTCTCAAAATTCTTACAAAAAGGTCAGTTGCAATGAAAGAAAAAATGTCGGACAACCCCGGAGTTATTGCTTTTCCACCAGCACTCTACACGGGGACGTTATTCATCGGATTGTTACTCAGTTTATTTTTCCCAATCGGCTTTCTGCCGCGATCAATAGCCCTGATTTTGGGAGTGTTAACCATAATTTGCGCCGGAGTGATCGTGGTTTCAGCTTTTCGAGCCATGAATCGCGCCCGCACGGCAATTAACCCTTCACAGCCGACAACGGCGATTGTTTCGGATGGCGTTTTTAGTTTGAGCCGTAACCCAATTTACTTGTCCATGACGCTGCTGTACATCGGTATTGCTTTAATATTCAGTGCGCTCTGGGCGTTGCTGTTGTTGTTGCCCCTTCTAGTCATCGTCCAAATCGGAGTTGTGAAGCGTGAAGAGATTTACTTGGAGCGCAAATTCGGCGATGAATACCTGCGCTACAAGGCGAGTATTCGACGTTGGGTGTAAACATATTTGATAGCATCAAAAATTGGGCTTTAAATAATTTTGGACACTACTTTAGACTCAGCGGCTGAAGTATCTGCCGTCACTGAACAAAACAAATTTTCATAGTGATTTAAAGCATGGTCAAAAGCGTATTGCTCAGTAGCATATTGACGACTATTATAACTTAGAGTTTTGACTTTTTCTGGGTGTTTGTACAGTTCCAAAATTGCAGTTGCTAAAGCTTGGTCGTCTTCTGGAGGAACAATTACTCCGCCACCACTTTGTCTAACTGCTCTTGCTGCCGTACCATTATCGGGTACAGATGCGACCAACGCCCGACCGCTAGCAAGCAGCACTTGAATTTTTGACGGCATATTGAAAGATATAACGTTTTTCTTTTGCACCACCAAACCGACATCTGCTGCTGCTAACATTTGTGGCAAATGTTCGCGGGGTTGAAACGGCAGTAGTAAAACGTTATCGGCTCCGCAATCTAAACAATACTGTTGCAATCGCTGTAAACCTTTCGCTTCTCCAACAATTACAAAGGCAATCTCTGGAATATGACGCAATAAAGCAGCAGCTTGAACGACGGTTTCTAAACCTTGGGTAAGCGCAATATTCCCAGAATACTGCACTACAAATTTGCCATTTAGGTTATGTGCTGCACGGAAAGGATTATTTTCTTTGGGTAAAGGGCGAATGAAGTTGACATCGACCCAATTAGGAATTTGCTCGATTTTGTCTGATGCTACACCTTTAGATAGCAAATTTTCTACAAAACCATCGGCAATAACACTAATTTTAGAAGCATTGCGGTAAGCAAATTTTTCTAATGCTGCAAAGAGCTTGATTAGCAGTTTATTTTTCAGTAGCCCCACATGAACAGCTGCTTCTGGTAATATATCCTGAAGATTTAAGACCACAGGACAGGCACGCAACCATCCTAAAAGAGCAGCAGGTACGCAAACAGGTAGCGATGGTGATGTTGAGAGAATCACATCTGGTCGCCAACCAATGAGGGCTGGCAAAAAACTAGTCACAACAAAACTAGCATCTAGTAGTATTCGATCTAACAGGTTAGGTTGTGGGCGAATCCAGACATAACTGCGTTGGATTTGAACACCATTTTTATATTCGTTGAGATACAATTTGCCCCGGTAGCCCTCGTAAATTTGGCGTTCAGGATAGTTGGGCATGGCTGTAATTACACGCACTTCATGCCCACGCTTGACCAGTCCTTCTGCTAGTTCCGTCATTAGTGGGGCAATACCAATTGGTTCTGGATAGTAGTTGTAAGAGTAAATTAAAATCCGCATAACAGATTAGTCAGAGATCCCCTGGCTTTTGTGGATAATGAAATTTTCTGAAACAAAAAATTATTTGTTCAGTATTTTGAAGTACCTACATTTAATTCTCTCCTTAAAATATTTCTGTGTCAGTAGTTTGTCATTGAAGATTCAGTGAATTTTGTTAATGATTACTTAAGTAAAATTTGACGTAAATTTTACTTACTAGATATAAACTGTAGTGTGCTAATTAAAATTCAGGGTTAAGTAAAAATTCTACTATGAATATTTGAAGTTTCGGCTTAAAAATTCTGTTTATTCATTAATTATGGTAATTGCATTGCCAAGATTTGTTGGAAAAAAACTTTTGTATAAGTAAAAACGAGCCATGCATCTGTTTCCAAGATTTGAACAGCACAACTCACTTGAAACTGATGTCTAATCTTTTTACTTAATTGACTTGTTCTTGGTAAATTATCTGTCTTTTAGCCCGTAAAACGCTTTTTTGTAGTAGATACAGAAGCGATCGCCTAACTACTTTAATCAGGGACTCATTTGAATGAAACCAAAAATTGACACTTTTTTTAGCACAAATACTAGAAAAACTCAAACGTGGAAACAATATTTCAAGCATAAACAAAAGACCTTAAATCTTCTTCGTAAAACAATCATCATGTTAAGTATTGGCATTATTCTTGCCATAACTATGGTGAGAACTCCAGCAATGGATGTCACTCTGATCAGAAAAAACGTTATTAACTTGACTCCACAAGAAAAAGCAGACTTTGTTAATGCTATTAAAACATTAAAAAATACAATTCCCCCAGGTAGTAATATCAGTCTCTATGACCAAATTGTTGCAGTACACGTGGGAGCTATGGGATTTTCGTCAATGCATACCAGAGGCATGAATACCAATCAACATAATATGATGTCACTCCCCTCTGGCCTTGCTGCGGGAACCGATGCGGCTCATGGAAATGCGGCATTTTTGCCTTGGCATCGTGAATATGTCAGACGATTTGAAAAAGCTTTGCAGTCAGTTAATCCCCACGTAACTATTCCATATTGGGATTGGACAGATCCTAGAGCTATTGACGTTATTTTTCAACCCGACTTTTTAGGAGCAAATGGTACAGGAAGAACAATCAATGTTCCAGGCGCAGGAAGTTTTTTTGGGGGTTCTGTTCAGTTCGGTAATTTTTCTCCAGTTGATGGCTGGATTTTGAACGAGAACTTACATATTAATCAATTGACAAATCAAACTTTAGGAACGTCACTTATCCGCTTTCTACAAATACCTCCTGCCAATAATTACCCTTTACCTCAAACAGAAATAAATAATTTACTCAACATTAATAACTATCTTCAGTTTCGCCCTGCTATGGAAGGAGACATTACTGTAGATCAAAACGGTAATGAAATTCCAGGAGTATTTATTCATAATTACATTCATGGCTTAGTCGGTGGGGTTCTTGCTGATTTGACTCAGTTTCCGCCCCTTTTGCTACAAAGATTAGGTACTATGAGCAACGTTCCTGGTTCTCCCAATGATCCCGTTTTTTGGCTACATCATGCGAATGTGGATCGCCTTTGGGGCCAATGGCAAGAAAACAATCGCTCTAGAAAGGCTGTTTATCCAAAAACAAATCAGCCTTACGGACACAATCTTAACGACCGTATGTGGCCTTGGGATGGAGGCCAGTCTACTCCAGGAACAATAGGCCCAGGAGATATACTATCTCTGCTACCAAAGTTTACACCTAATGACATTGTTACGCCTAAAGACACTCTCGATCTGAGAACCTATGGCTATACCTACGACACTCTTAGACATCGCCGAAAACGATCAGTATGGTTGCCTAAATAGTTAAAGTTTTGTAAAAAATATTTACGAAATACAACATAAAGACTTAAGTCCCTATGCACATTGTTATATTCCGTGCGGAGACTTTAGTTTTTTATGTTTATTCTCAATTTATCGACCACATACTTTCTAATGCGGCAATAATAACTTTCTTTCTCCTCTATGAAAATGGGTAAGTTCAAACCTTTAACATTTTGTCTTTCTTCCTTAACCAAAAGATATTAATTGATCACCCATAATTCAAGCAGGCATAGCAAAAGAGCCTTAAATTCACTAGCAGCTACAAACTTAAAGATAGCTTAATTTATAGTGAATAGTGTATCAATAATTACAAGTTATTTATTTTACATTAATAAGGTTAGTAGCTATGACGCAGCTTCCAAAGCAAAAACGTAAGCGCGGTCTGATTCTTACACCTGAAGGATTACAAAAACTTCAATCCGGTAAAATTGCTCTTGAAGATAAAGAGAATTACGGTAATAGATATACTCTTGAAGATTTGAGTGAACGGGTAGGAGTAAATTCTGTTACAGTTTCTAAAGTATTATCCCGTGATGAAGGAGTTGATAAAAAGACACTTGAGTTTTTTTTCCAAGCTTTTAATTTAAAGTTAGATAAAGCTGATTATACAAATTCAGACAAAACTCGACACTTAGATTGGGGAGAAGCAATTGGTGCATCAGTTTTTTATGGACGCACAGAAGAAATCGCTAAATTAGAGCATTGGATTTTGCAAGATCGCTGTCAGATTGTGGCGATTTTAGGTATGGGGGGGATGGGCAAAACTTCTCTTTGTGTCAAGCTTGTAGAACAAATTAAAGAGAATTTTGAGTATATCATTTGGCGATCGCTACAAGACGCACCACCAGTAAACACGGTTTTGGCTAGTTTAATTGAATTTCTTTCTGATCAACGAGAGACAGAAGCAATTTTACCAGAAGGTACAGCGCAGAGAGTAACACGACTGCTTTATTATTTGCGACAGCATCGATGTTTGCTGATCCTAGATAATATGGAGTCAATTTTACGTAGTGGTAGTAGGGCTGGGCGTTATCGAGAAGGATACGAAGGATATAGTGAACTTTTAAAACGATTAGGACAAACAGAACAACAAAGCTGCTTAATCCTAACCAGCAGGGAAAAGCCCAAAGAATTAGCATCAATGGAAGGAGATGGGTTATGCGTTCGTTCATTCATGCTAAAAGGTCTTTTGGCAAATGATGGCCAAGAAATTTTAAAAATTAAAGGAATATCGGCTGCTGATCATGAATTAAGAACATTAGTTGAACGCTATGGAGGGAATGCCTTAGCTTTAAAAGTCGTTGCTACAACAATTCAAGATTTATTTAGTGGTAATGTTTCGGAATTTTTAAAACAAAAAGCAGTCGTTTTCGGTGACATTTGGGATATTTTAGAGGAGCAGTTTGAACGTTTATCAGATTTAGAAAAAGAAATAATTTATTGGCTGGCAATTAATCATGAGCCGATTTCGCTTGCGGAAATACAAAACGATATCATCTCAGCATTACCATTACAAAAATTATTAGAGATTGTAGAGTCTTTAGTGAGGCGATCTCTAATCGAGAAAAGTAAAGTACTCTTTACTCTACAGCCTGTAGTCATGGAGTATGCAATTAATCGATTGATACAGCAAGTTTGTGAAGAGATTGTCACTCAGAAGATTGAGCTTGTTAGATGCCATGCTTTGATGAAAGCAACTGCAAAAGACTATGTGAAAGAAACCCAAATTCATCTCATCTTGCAACCAGTAATAGAAGGATTGCTTGCTATTTTTAGAAGTCAGATAACTCTGGAAAATCAGCTAACTCAAATTTTAACAAACTTACGCAAGATTTCTCCCTTAGAACAAAGTTATACAACTGGAAATATTTTGAATTTACTTTGTCATTTAGAAACAGATCTAAGTGGTTATGATTTTTCTGATTTAACTGTTTGGCAAGCAGACCTGCGGAATGTAAATTTGCACAATGCAAATTTTGTGAATGCTAATCTAGCTCAAAGTGTTTTTGCTGAAACCCTTGGCGGTATTCATTCAGTGGCATTTAGTCCTGATGGGAAACTTTTGGCTACAGGGGATACTAACGGGGAAGTGCGCTTACATCAGGTTGCAGATGGAAAACAACTACTCACATGCAAAGGACATACAGGTTGGGTCTGGCCAGTTATCTTTAGTCCCGATGGCCAAATTATTGCCAGCGGTGGCGATGATAATACAGTCAAACTGTGGGATATTAATACTGGTCAATGTATAGCAACTTTGCAAGGTCATAGCGGTGGGATTTGGTCACTTACCTTCAGTTTTGATGGCCACATACTTGCAAGTGGCAGTGAAGATACAACAGTAAAGTTGTGGGATGTCAGCACAAATCAATGCCTTCATACTTTACAGGGATTAGGTAGTCAGGTGTGGGCAGTTGCCTTTAGTCCAGATAATCACACACTTGCGATCGGAAATAATGACCAAACCATAAAACTATGGGATTTGAACACAAATCAATGTCTTAAGATCTTGGAGGGACACACCCGCAGGGTACAGTCTGTTGCCTTCAGTGCGAATGGTGAGATGTTGGCAAGCGGTTCTCATGACCAAACAGTGAAGTTGTGGAATATCAACACTGGTCGATCCCTTCATACTTTACCAGGTCATACTGACTTGGTAAATTCAGTTGCTTTTAGTGCAGATGGTTGTAAGCTGGCAAGTGCTAGTGATGACCAAACAGTGAGGCTGTGGGATGTCAGCACAAATCAATGCCTCAAAATTCTACACGGACATGATACACGAGTATGGGGAGTAGCCTTTAGTCCAGACAAACAAGTGCTGGCAAGTGCGAGTGATGACCAAACAGTGAGGCTGTGGGATGTCAACACTGGTAGATGTTTGAGGATTTTACAAGGTCGTACTAGTGGGATTTGGTCAGTCGCTTTTAGTCCCAGTGGTAGCATATTTGCTAGTGGCAGTAATGATCAAACATTGAGTTTATGGGATGCCAACACTGGTAAACGTTTGAAAACTTGGCGTGGACACAATAGTCGGGTGACATCAGTTTCCATTAGTTTAGACGGCCGGATTCTTGCAAGTGCCAGTGAGGATCAAATAGTCAAGCTATGGGATATCACCACTGGTCAGTGTTTTAAGACTTTGCATGGACACACTAATCGGGTCTGGTCTGTAGCCTTCAGCCCCGACAATCAAACCCTAGCTAGTGGTTCCCAAGATCAAATGGTCAGGCTATGGAATATCACCACTGGTCAATGTTTCAAGACCTTGCAAGGACATACTCATCGAGTTTGGTCAGTTGCTTTCAGCCCGGATGGTCAATTTCTGGCCAGTGGTTCTCATGACCAAACAGTTAGGCTTTGGGATGTTAAAACTGGGAAATGTCTTTATCATTTCAAGAACCATACTGACTGGATTTGGTCAGTTAACTTCAGTCCAGACGGACGCACCCTAGCTAGTGGCAGTGGGGATAAAACTGTGAAATTATGGGATGTCAGCACTGGTAATTGTATCAAAACTTTGCAGGGACATGAACATGGTGTGTACTCAGTCGTCTTCAGTCCAGATGGCCGCACCTTAGCTAGCGGTAGTGGTGATCAAGCCGTAAAATTATGGGATGTCAGCACTGGTAATTGTATCAAAACTTTGTTGGGACATACCAAGTGGGTGTGGTCAGTCGCCTTTAGCCCAGACAATCAAACTTTAATTAGTGCTAGTGAAGATGCGACAATTAAGTTGTGGGATGTTAAGAGTGGTGAGTGCTTAGAAACTCTCAAAAGCCCTAGACATTACGAAGGCATGAATATTAAGGGCGTTACGGGTGTAACTCTAGCCACTATTACCACGTTAAAAGCGTTAGGGGCGGTTGAGTACGGAGAGAATTAGTAGTTTGTCAAGCGTTTAAAACCTTAAGGCTGTTAAGTCTAACGAAAAGCTATGATAACATTAGCGTTATCATAATAGTCAATTAAGTGAGTGCGTGGAAAGTTGAGTTTTATCAGTTTGCCAATGAGGAATCTCCAGTACTAGATTGGTTTAAAAAACAGGATGCAAAGGTTAAGGCTAGGCTAGGCTAGGTCATATTTTTGACCTTTTAAAGGAACAAGGGGTAGCTGTAGGAGAGCCACATGTTAAGCATCTTGAGGACAAGCTTTATGAAATCCGAGCAGAACAAGACACAAACATCTATCGCGTAATTTATTTTGCATCCACTGGCAAGCAGTTCATCTTGCTTCACGGATTTCAAAAAAAAAGTCAAAAAATACCCAGAAAAGAGTTGAAATTGGCTAAAGAACGAATGAAGGACTTTATGGAACGAGAGAAACTTCAACAACAAAAGGCTTCTCTATTAAAAGGCAATAAATCTAAGAAGAGTAAAAAACAATGACCTCTAAAACAATTTCCTGGGATTCTATCCGTGATGAAGTACTAGCAGACCCAGAAGTAAAAGCTGAATATGAAGCACTGGAACCAGAATTTCAGTTCGCAAGGCGAGTAATTGCTCTGAGGAAAGCTAGTGGTTTAAACCAACGTGATTTTGCTGAGTTGGTTGGTATTCAACAGCCACAGCTAGCTCGGATTGAATCTGGCAAACAGGTTCCTAAATTTGAAACTTTAGCAAAACTGGCTTCAGGGGCTGGTTACACTGTTGAAATTCGCTTTGTACCTACTAAAGGAAAACGGCGACAAAAAGTCCAACCTCTGACGATTTCTGCTAAGTAGTTAGTTTAGGGGTTGTAGTAGCATCCGGTAAAATTAGAAATTACGTGAGTACCAAATTTTGCAAACCAACCGTTAAGTTAGCTAAGGTGACAGGTGCTGACCCTAGAGCAACATTTCCCCAGCGCATGACGGTGGCAGCAGCGTTGGATACTGAACCGATGGTGTATACAAGAACCAAGTCGTCTTCGTGAATTTTACCTAATTGTGCGCCGTGGTAAAGATTAGCGATGGGCAGCATTGGCCCAATGTTGGCATAGTGGGGGTAAAGGTTAATTGTCCTTTCCGGCTCGATGCCCAGTGCTTCGGTGCAGAGACGCGAATACCAAGCAGTGGGCGTATTAAAAGCAAAAAATTTAATTTGATCAAGGGTGACACCAGCACCAATCATTGCACCCAAGCAGCATTCACGCAGGTAATCTACAGCAGTTTCGCTTAATACTCTGTTGGTGTTCTTGGCTGCTCGGATTAACATCTTTGGCTTGCCTTCAGCATTCGTGGTTAATTCATTATAAAAAGTCCCACAAGTTGCAGATGTATTGACAATTTTAGTACTCAGGATTCCTTGATTTGATCTGAGTGGTGCAACTACAAAAGCTCCAGCACCATCACCAAAAAACCATGAGAGTGTATCGTTTTCGTCAGTAAAGCGAGAATAGGTGCAAGAGACTACAACTAGTACATTGCGGTATTCTCCAGTTCGTACCAGGGCTGTGGCATTTTGCAGCGCCACCATAGCATTAGAACAAGTGGAATCAAGATTCCAAGCAGCACCACGCAAACCAAGTTGACTAGCAAGAAAGGCGGCATTCCCAGGGAGGATATGTTCTGGCCAAAGTGAAGCAACAATCATCAAATCGATGTCTTCAGGAGACATTTGGGCAGCTGCGATCGCCTCTTTGGCTGCGCTATACTCTAATGTAAGTGATGACTCATCCGAACTCAGTATCCGGCGCTCGACAGTACCACGGAAAGGGTCTTTGAGATATGGTGTCATTTCTAGTTCAAACTTATTACTGGGAGTGGCATCAGCAGGTGAGAATACCTTGGATAAGCTTTTTTCCTCGGCTGTTGCAACTACATCAGGGTAATTTTCTCGCCAGTAATCATTTGTGCGAATGACGCTGGGAAAGTTGACGGCAATTGAGCGAATACCTACTGGTGGATAAATCATGATTAATCTCCTTAAAAAGTGGGTAAATGAGGGAGCAAAGGAAGGAATCATTATTGACGGCGTTGCTGATTGATGGGATGATTTTTGTCGGGCTACGCCCCGCTTCTCTACGAGACGCTCCGCGAACGCTAACACGCAGAGACAAGGCAGCGCGTTGGGCGGGTTCCCCGACTTGTAGCGACTGCCGCGCAGAGGCGCGGAGAATAAGGGTTTGAGAGATTGAATTTTTGATTTTCATCCTTATATTCAGTAATGCCAGGAATTATTATTGACTAATGAGGCTGTTAATCCGGTTGCCAATGGGGGCTGGTCGAGTCGGATCGATAATGACATCAACTACGAATGGGGTAATCGAGGCTAGAGCTATTTCTAGAGCTGCTTCAAGATCAGATTCGTTATGTACACGAATGCCATCGGCTCCCATACCACGGGCAATCATCACGAAATCTGCGCTCTCAATGTCTGCATCTACACCGTAAAATCCTTCCATGTTCATGCCCTGGTCGCACATGTTGTAACGTGCATCATTGAGGACAATCCATACAGCCGGAATTTTGTGTTTGACAGCGGTACTGATTTCACTGTTCATCAGCATTGCACCATCACCGAGGATGGCAACAGCTTTACGATTTCGCGCCAGTGCAGCACCTAAAACACCCGTACCAGCATGTCCCATTGAGCCAAAACCGGTACTGACGCGATAACGTCCTGGTGTAGCAAATCGCAGTGTGTGGGTTCCCCAAGCAAAGGAGTTACCTGCCTCAGTAATGACTACGGCATCGCTGTTTTCGACAATTATGTTTTGAATAGTATCCATTAGCATTTCAGGGCGCACCAGACCATTTATACGAGGCTCAATGACCTCGCATTGAGGACGGGGCAGGGGTAACATTGGTGATGGATGAGAAGATTCTGGAAAATACTTTAGTAAAGACTTGACAAAAGCTCCTACATCAGATTGAACGGAGAATGTCTCTGCTGATGGATAAGCAGTCCCCGGTACTTCTGGGTCGATATCTACGTGTATAAACCCGCGTGAGGGAACCATCACTGGACTCCAAAATGAAGTAAATTCACTGAGCCTAGTTCCCAAAACCAAGATCCGCAAAGGACGCTGCTTTTGCATATATTCCAAAACAGAGTTATGTCCGCCAAAGCCTGTGACACCGATAAACTGAGGATGATCTTCAGGAAATATCCCCTTACCACGAGATGATGTCATTACCGCAGCGTTGGTTCTCTCGGCTAGTTGACGAATTTCTGGGGCTGCACCTCTAGCACCGAAACCTACCCAGATGGCAAATGGCCCCTCACATAGCAGTTGTAAAGATTTACAGATAGTATCTTCTCCAGCGGTCACGGGAGATTGGGAAAAATTGACGCGAGGTAATGGTGTTGTCACCGGACTTGTCTGGATTGGTCTGGGAATACTGATATGACCGACAAAACCACCTGGTTTTCCTAAACCTAAAGCGAGTCTGTGGGCAATTTCTGGAAGTTCCGAACTGCATTCAACGGTGGTGGCATAGTGAAATAATGTTCCTGATGTAAAAATGCCTGTATTAGACATGGTGTAAGAACTAGTTTCTTGAAAAGCCCAGCGTCCGCGTTGGGTTGCAGAGGTAGAAGGTGATAAAAAAATGATTTTTGCTCCTTCCCAACGAGCAGCAAATAATCCAGTTAGAGCGTTGGTGATACCTGGGCCAGTTGTGCTGAAGACGACAACAGGGTGTCCGCTAGCAAAGTAAGACTCAATAGCTGCAAATGCGGCTCCGGCTTCATGACGAAATTGCAGTACTTGGATGGAGCTTTGCTCTAGGCTGGCTACAAGGGGTGTAATTCCGCCCCCAAATAAGCCAAAAGCATAACGAACTCCCAAATCTTCTAATGTCTTGACTAAAGCTGCTGCAACAGTCCAATCTTTTGTTTGTTCAACTGAGATGATATTGGATGGAATAGCAGTATTTCTTGATAACTGCTCTAAGGGATTTGAGGTTTTGGTTAGAGTTTTGGTGTTCACGATCGCCTACTTTAATTGTACAAAGTTTATTAATGAGTCACAACAGCAAATAAAGATGTTGATTCTTGACGTAACACTCGCTTTAAGACTTTCCCGGTGGAATTTTTCGGAATTGCATCGACAAATTTAATCACACGAGGAATTTTGTAAGTTGCCATTCTTTGAGAACAAAATTCAATGATTTGTTGTTCTGTAGTTGCATAACCAGTCTTGAGAATAATATGTGCTTTGACAATCTCACATTGGAGGCGATCGCTAACTCCATAAACAGCTACTTCTGCAATTGCTGGATGTTGATAAATCACATTTTCAACTTCACTGGGATAAACTTTAAATCCAGAAACGTTGATCATGTCTTTTAAGCGATCAACTATATAGAAAAAACCTTCTTCATCAGTTCGACCTATGTCACCAGTATGGAACCAACCATTTTTAATTACTTCTGCGGTTTCAAAGGGGCGATTCCAATAACCAAGCATGACGTTTGCTCCCTTGATCGCTATTTCACCTAATTCTCCTGTTTGTACTTGATTACCATGACCATCAACAATTTTCATTTCCACATTTGCAATGGGAGTTCCTACACTTCCTAGCTTATATTTTTGGTTGTGATTATAAGTTGCAAATGGTGATGTTTCCGTGAGTCCATATCCTTCATGAATGACAAGTTTATATTTTTGATACCAATTCTTTGCTACTTCCGAAGGCATAGATGCGGCTGCTGAAAAGTAATAACGGATATTTTGAAGATTGGATTGTGAGGTATCCATATTCAGCAGTTTGATGAACACAGTCGGCACACCAAACAACATTGTTACTTGATGATTAGTGATAGTTTGCAGGACTTTTTCTGGTTCAAATCGGCGTTGCAAAACAATAGTCGCACAGGCAGATAGACCAGCATTCAGAATCGCATTTTGACCAAAACAATGGAATAAGGGTAAGTAAAGTAGTAGGCGATCGCTCCTTTGAATGCGATAGCAAGAGTTAGCACAGTAGCTATTAAAAAGTACATTGCCGTGAGATAGTGTCGCTCCTTTAGGAAAGCCTGTTGTACCTGATGTATAAAGGATACTTGCAGGAGCATGGCGATCCATTTCAATAGCGCGTGCTTCAGGAGAAGCATTGTCCATGATTTGTGTGAGACCGATGCCTTTTTTAGCTGTACCTTCTGCAATCAAAATGTGTCGCAGTTGAGGTAAATCTGCCTCTTGGACATACTGACTTTGTGACTCTGTGGTAATGATGATTTTGGCAGCACAATCGTTGAGAATATAGCTGACTTCATCACTTTTGAACATGACATTAATTGAGACAGCGATCGCGCCAATTTTAAGAATGCCAAGATAGGAAATGACAAATTCGGGAATGTTTGGTAAAAATAAGGCGATCCGCTCTCCCCGCCTAATTCCTAAACTGCGTAAACCGTTAGCAATACGATTTGCCATCTCATCTAGTTCTTGGTAAGTGAAAGATGTTTCTTCAAAGATGAGGGCTGGTTTGTTGGGAAAAAGGTAGCAAGCAAGCTCTACATTTTGGGCAATATTCATGATTAAATTTTCTCCTAACTGAACTGCATGAATAATTCGTAATTAACAGGACTTACGCAAAATTATGGAAAACGTAGACGCGCCAGCGGCTTCCCGAAGGGTACCGCAAAGGACACAGAGGACACAAAGTTAAGAGGGTTTCAGAGAGTTATTGCGTAAGTCCTAATTAAAAAGCTATTGAATTATGGGCGTTGCTAATTTATGGGATGATTTATGTTTCGCGCATACCGCTAAAGCGGAACCCGCAGGGTAGGCGCAAAGGCGCAAAACAGAAATCTTTCGCTTTGGTCAAAAATCTGATTTCATCACGCATTTATGCAACGTCGAATTACCAATTATATAGACTTTAAGCTTGACAAAATATCACTAACTGCTTGCACAATTAGACCGCCAGTAGCTATATCGTTTGAAATTCTGGCAATATGCTGATCTAAAGATTGCTCGTTATCGTTCCAGATGTATGGACGTACAGAAGTTGGTGGCTGTCCGACGACTTGACGAACTGCGGTGTATAATTCGACAGTGGCGGGTGATAAACATTGACGTGCGTCGTAATGACCAGCCATTTTATAGGTGCGGAGATCAACAGCTTGGACTCCAAACATGAGCGCGATCGCTATATAATTCTGAAAGATATCTACAGAACGACGGGCTAAAGTAGCAGAAATGTATCCTTGGCTATTGATATTTTGATTAAATTGCTCGGCATGGGTAGGAAAGCGATCGGCTAAAGAATTACCATAGAAGGTCAATAGGGGCATAATTGAGTTACCACTGATTTGCAAACCTTTGAGTCCCATATTGACTTTACGCTCAGGATTACCAACTAAAGACGGTGGTAGTCCATTACTAAACTCTGGTGAAACCATGAGGGCAATTTGTACATCGATATGTTTAGCCAATAGCCCAAGATAGTAACGCAGATGATCCATTCCCATCCCTACGTACTGTCCGAGAAAATTACCGCCGTGATAACTAGCTTGGTTTTCAACATCAATTAGTGGGTTGTCGGTAACTGAGTTCATTTCGATCTCGATTTGCTTGGCAATTTGTGATACTCCGTCAACAATTGGCCCTATATACTGTGGTAAGCAACGCAGAGAATAACGATCCTGAATTAACTCTTGACCCCGGTATTCGTGTTTACCATCTAATTCATCACGAACTAAGTGTGAACCCTGAAGCAGGTTAAACATCTGGTCTGCTGTCCATAGTTGACCAGGATGTGGTTTGCGCTGATGAATAAATGGATGGAAAGATTGATTAGTACCGTATAAACCTTGAATGGCTAAGGCGTGTACACCCATTGCTAATGCGAGTAAAATTCTAGTGTCATATACACAGTTAGCTGCAATACCTGTCATGACTGAAGTGCCATTCATCATTGCCAAGCCTTCTTTCGGTTGCAGTTGCAACTGTGGCAAACTTAGCTGACGTAATGCTGTTGGCGCATCCATTTCTTTACCGTTGAAGTCAACGCTAAAGCTGGAATCTATACCGATGAGCGCACCAGTAATGTAAGATAGCGGCACTAAATCACCACTAGCACCAATCGAGCCAAACTCGTATACATAAGGTGTAACACCAGCATTGAGGAAAGTTTCGAGCCGCTGAATTAATTCTAGGCGGATGCCTGATGCACCATATAAATGGGAGTTGGCACGTAAAAGCATGGCAGCACGAACATCTGCTAGGGGTAATCTCCCCCCAGCCCCGGCTTTAAGAAACCAAATTAAGTTGGTTTGAAGTTCGGCTGCTTGTTCGCGGGAGACGACAACATGAGCCATACCACCAAAGCCAGAAGTTACGCCGTATATGGGCTGGCCTGTTTCAACTGCATTGTTGATGTAATCACAAGATGCTTGCACGCCTTTGATGATGTCTGCATTATTAGTTAAGCTGGCTCGTGTGCCATAACGGGCGACGCTGACAACTTCATCGATTGTGAGACTGCGATCGCCTATAATTACGGTTGAATCTGAGTTGCTAGTGAAAGGTAGTTGCCAAGAACGCTTAATGTTCTGTTGTAAAGATATTGTATTCATATTCATGGGATGATTTTTGTTTCGCGCAGAGACAAGGCAGCGCGTTGGGCGGGTTCCCCGACTTGTAGCGACTGCCGCGCGGAGTTGCAGAGAGTAGGAGTGGATTTTTGAATTACGAATTAAGAGAACCCCACTTGAAAATGGCAGCGCCCCAAGAAAGTCCGGCTCCAAATCCAGCTAAAGCCACGACATCATTTGCTTTAATTTGTCCCTGGCGAACAGCTTCATCCAAAGCCAAAGGAATTGAAGCAGCAGAGGTATTTCCATAATTTGCTAAATTACTAATGATTTTTTGATTAGGGATACCTAAACGTTCAGCCACAGCATCCAAAATCCGCCGATTGGCCTGATGCATCAATAGCCAGTCTACTTGGTCAACAACTAGACCTGCTCGATATAGTGCCTTTTCAATAACTTCGGGGACTTTTTGAATGGCAAAGCGGTAAACTTCTTGTCCGTTCATGGAAATGGGTTGATATGTACCTTGTCCAATGCGGATATCATCAACTAGGAGTTTCTCTTGCCCTTGGAACTCTAATTTTAGATGTTGATTTTGCGTACCGTTAGTATGAAGTTGAAAACCCAACAGACAATCATGTTCACTTGCTTGGAGAACTACTGCACCTGCTCCATCACCAAATAGAACACAGGTACGTCGGTCAGACCAATCTACCCAGCGTGAAAGTACTTCAGCACCGATGAGAAGAACGTTTTGATAAGTCCCAGTACGCATAAATTGGGCAGCAGTTACTAAACCAAACACAAAACCAGAACAGGCTGCTGTTAAATCAAAAGCTACAGCTTGGGTGGCTCCCAGTCGAGCTTGAATCAGACCGGCATTACCAAACAAATCATCAGGGGTAGATGTAGCTAAAATAATTAAATCTATGTTTTGTGGTGCTATGCCTGCCATATCTATGGCCTTTTGAGCAGCTTCAGTCGCCATAGTTGTGAGCGAATCCTGAGACGGAAGAAGATGGCGGCGGCTAATTCCTGTACGGGTTTTTATCCAATCATCAGAGGTAACTACCATCTGATTAATTTGATGATTATCTAAATACGTCTCAGGAACCGCAGAGCCAGTCCCCGTCAGAACAAGACCTTGTCTTACTAAGGATTTCATCTGCTTTAATTGCTAATTATTTTTGTAGTCGAAATCTTTGATTCTGCGTTAGTTGCAAAAGAGCAGAGGAGCAAGAATTTTCCCATGCCCCATGCCCCATGCCCAATGCCCCTTATGTAATTAATCTTCAAATTTTTTGAAAGCTAAAGACACATTATGACCTCCAAAGCCGAAAGAGTTAGAAAGAGCAATATCTACTCTTTGACTTCGGCTTATGTGGGGAACATAGTCCAGATCACATTTTGGGTCTGGTTGGTCTAGATTGATTGTCGGTGGAATGATATCAAGACCTACTGTTAAAACTGTTGCAATAGCTTCAATGCCTCCAGAAGCCCCCAAAAGATGACCAGTCATTGATTTTGTAGAACTAATGGGAATTTCGAGGGCGCGGTTGCCTAGAGCTTGCTTAATAGCTAAAGTTTCTATAGCATCGTTGGCTAGAGTGCTAGTACCGTGAGCGTTAATGTAGCTTACTTCGTTGGGGAACAACCTAGCATCTTTCAGCGCTAGTTCCATAGCTCTGGTTGCTCCCTCGCCGTTAGGACTTGGAGTAGTTATATGGTAAGCATCACAAGTCAAACCATAACCAACAATCTCTGCATATATATGAGTCGCTCCCCGGCGGATAGCGTGTTCTAAATCTTCTATGAGTAAAATGCCTGCTCCTTCTCCCATCACGAAACCATTTCGTTCTTTATCAAAGGGACGAGAGGCACGGGTGGGTTCTTCGTTTCTGTTTGATAGCGTTTTAGCAGAATTGAAGGCAGCTATACACAGGGGTGTAATTGCTGCTTCTGTACCACCACAAATCATAGCCTGAGCCTGACCTGTTTGAATTAAGCGAAAAGCCTCTCCAATGGCATTAGAACCAGCAGCACAAGCTGTTACAGTGCAATAGTTTGGCCCTTTAGCTCCTGTATGAATTGCTGTCAGTCCTGCTGCGATGTTAGAGATTGTCATGGGAATCGTAAAGGGACTACAGCGTTTCGGTCCTTGAGTGAGGAAGATTTTTTGTTGCTCCTCGATGACTTGCAAACCGCCGATGCCATTGCCTATAATGATGCCAACTTGAGTAGCATTGGAGTCGTTGATTTTAAATTCAGCATTAGCGATCGCTTGCATACTGGCAGCAACAGCAAATTGAGCAAAACGAGATATATGCTTGGCATCTTTGCGTTCTAAATAGTCATGAGGGTCGAAGTCCCTAACTTCAGCTGCAATTTTACAATTATGCAAAGAAGCATCAAAATGGGTAATCGCATCAATACCACTGCGTCCAGCAATCAACCCGTCCCAATACTCCTTCACCGTATTTCCTAAAGGGGTAATAGCTCCCATACCTGTAACTACAACCCGTCTTAAATTTTTGCTAATCATAAGTAAAAACTCAAAAAATAATTTTCTGACCAATGTAATTAACAACTTGTTGTACTGTTATCAGTTGCTTTGCTTCTTGAGCAGGTATTCTTGTATTGAAAGCATCTTCTAATGCTTGAAACACTGCTATTAAATCTAAGTAATCTGCTCCTAAATCTAAAGTGAAATTAGCTTCAGGTGTAATTATTTGTTGTTCATTTGCTAATTCTTCTGAAACAACAATTTGGACTTTGTTAAATATTTCTTGTCTGGTCATAAACAACCTCTTGTTTTGTTGATCTCAAGATTTATTAGGACTATATAATGAATGTCAACACTTATAAATTAATTTAATTTCAATAGAGTTTCAAGGGAAAAATTTTTGAATTTGTAGGATATTTGTCAGTTATTATTAATAGTAATTATTATTGTATTTACAGTAGTTTTTGTATAAATTGGATTTTACTATGTGGGGTGCGTTATGGACATTAGTCCTAACGCACCAAAAATTTGGCTGTGTAGGTTGGGTTGAAAGAAGTGAAACCCAACAAACCCCAAAAGATGTCGGATTTATTGAACTGAATTTTGTTGATAGCTATCGTACAGTTGTCAACAAGCTTCGAGTATGATTTTCAGATCCAAATATTCCCGAAGTTTGCAGTGAAATATTTCTATTTGTTCTGAGTTTTTGATGAGCAGATAGAATGATATATTCTGTTTCTTCCCAACTAATACATTTATCTGTAACAGACACACCATACTGCAATTGTTTCAAATCTGTAGGAATTTTTTGATTGCCTTCATACAAATTTGACTCTAACATCATGCCAACAATAGATTTATTTCCATCTGCAATTTGCTGGAGAACATTATTAAAGACTGTAGCCTGTAGCTTATGATCTTTATAAGAATTGCCATGACTACAATCAATGACAATTCTTTGAGGTAATTTGAGTCCTTCTAACTTTTTATCTACCCAAGCTACAGTAGGGGCATCAAAATTAGGTTTACCATCTCCTCCGCGTAAAATGATATGACCGTAAATATTTCCTTTTGCTTTGAAGGTACAGACTTGGCCAGTTTGGTCAATTCCTAAAAAATGATGGGATTTATTGGATGATTGAATGGCATCAAGAGCAACTTGAATATTACCATCAGTACCATTTTTAAAACCTATTGGCATAGATAAGCCGCTGGCCATTTCCCGATGGATTTGAGATTCAATAGTGCGCGCGCCAATTGCAGCCCAAGAAATTAAATCAGAAAAATATTGAGGTGTTACAGGATCTAAAGCTTCTGTTGCAGCAGGTAATCCCAATTCAGCAATTTTGAGGAGTAATTTACGTGCTGTCAATAGACCTTTTTGAATATTAAAAGAACCATCTAAATCTGGGTCGTTAATTAATCCTTTCCATCCTATAGTGGTTCTAGGTTTTTCAAAGTAAACTCTCATCACAACCAATAATTCATCTTTGACTTTATCGGCAAGAATTTTTAACCTTTGTGCATAAGCTAAAGTAGCCTTGAAATCGTGGATAGAACAAGGGCCTACAATAACAAATTTCCGGGAATCTTTACCATCCAGAATATTTTGGATAGCTTGTCTACCATGCAATACAGTTTCGGCAGCAACTTCGTTTAAAGGCAGTTGCTGCTTAATCTGCATTGGAGTCATTAAAACCATTGAAGATTCGATATTAGTGCTAAGTAAATTGCTAATTGTCATGATGTTAAACCACGTTATTGTTCTACTATGGGCTAATGCAAAGGTTTGGCAGAGTTGTAATTGAGAGACTTTTATCAGAAATAATGAAAGGTTTGTAGTGTACCCCTCCGGGGAAGCAAGCTACGCGTAGCGTCTCGTAGAGAGGACTTTAGTCCTCTTACGCGGTAAGCGTAGTTAAGTCCGCAGGGCTTTAAAGGGCTAAAGCCCTTACTACGAGCTAATTTCACTTTATTTACATTACTTAATGTACTTTGACTTATTGCCGCCAGCTTAATCACTACAAAACTTTTCGGTGTTCAAATCGATAAATTAGGCTGCAACTTTTCTATTTAGATCTTGTGCTATGACTGATAAAATTTGATGGTATTCTTGGCGAATAAAGAAGTGATTGCCAGGAAAGAGGTGTAAGTCAAAATCGCTGTTAGTCATTTCTCTCCAAGCTATTATTTCTTCAGATTCAACTTTTTTATCCTGTAAACCTCCAAAAGCAGTTATAGGATAATTAAATCGTACACCTGGAGTATATTTATATGTTTCATGGATAGCGAAATCTGCTCGCAAAAGCGGTAGAAAAAACTTTGCTATGTGAGGATTTTTTAGCAATACATCTGGGACACCACCATATAAACGAAGCTCTTCCCAAAAAGCGGTATCAGGTAGCTGATGGATAGGAGAATCTGAGGCGAAAAGATGAGGAGAACGACGACTAGAAACAAATAAATGTTGAGGCTCAGGATAACGTTGATTGCGGATTTGACGAGCTAATTCAAAACTGATTAAGGCTCCCATACTATGACCAAAAAAAGCATAGGGAAGGTCTAGATAAGGACGTAATGCTGGTAATAAGCTTTGAACAAGTGGCGTAACGTGAGCGAAGGGAGGTTCCGTTGATCTATTTTCTCGTCCAGGAAGTTGTATAGGACAAACTTCAATATCTGACGGTAATAACTCTGACCATTGACGATATATAGAAGCGCTACCTCCAGCATAAGGAAAGCAAAATAAGCGCAAACGAACTCTAGGACGGGATTGATAGCGGACAATCCATTTGTTTGTATCAATCATGAGTTTTTAACTTAATGAATGGTGTTATTAATAAGTATTAACAACTCTCTTGAGTGAAATTATGCTTGCGTTAAGTGAAACCTTTATTACACTCTAGAGATTTGCTTGCTATTTTTATCGCTATTCTCATATTTATTTGCGGTCAATAGTAGACTAACTCCTGTGATTAATAGCCAAAGTTCCCAAAGCATGAAACCAATAGGAGTTACTTTCCATACAGGTATAGATGGAATAACTGTTGCAAGTAATTCGCTTTGTCCGAGAATTAACAGAGGTACTGTAAAAAGACCAAACCAAGCAATCCAAGGTTTAAAATAGGTTGAACCAAGCATTGCTATACCAACTCCTAATGTCCAAAAAGCGAGTAGGGTTTGTCCTAAATGTTCACCGATGACAACGCCGCCGTATTGATTAATTGCTTGAAAGACAACCGCGATCGCAGCACGAGTTGCTCTATCGGTTGTTTGCTGAACGTACTGATCGGCTAAGACTGGAACTACAAACACCCAGCGCATCAGTCCAATGGACTGTAAGATACCGGAAAGTACACCCATGATGGTAGCAGCAGATAAATATGTAGTGTCTTCTCGCGCTAAGACTTTTTGCAAAAAAGTACTAGCTGGAATGAATAGCAATGCTAATAAAGCAAAAATAAACCAAGTAAATATGAGTCCAGAACCGCCTTCATGAAACTTAGTTAGGATGTAGTTAGCGGGTTCACGCAAAATATCATCGTACTCAAAATTTTGAATCAGCAAAATGTAGGGTATGTTGATGGAGATAGATAGAAAAGTTAATACAGTACCTGTTGTTCTCAAAAGTTGTACGCGATTTGTCATGGTTCTCTCCTAGATAATTTGTAAGTCGTAATTCGTAATTAAAATATTACGAATTACGAATCTTGAGGATTGAGTTACGACCAATATTTGACTAAGGATTGATCAACTTTTAAAATTTGACCAATTTTAGCTAGTCCATTGAGTACCAATTTTTGGATAAATGGCGACTGTCCAACAACTATGGTGTCAGATTTTTGCACAATCAAAGCTAGTTGCAATAAATTGGTAGGTACTCCATCCTGATTTACTTTTCCGTCTACACCTAAACCGTACCAAGCTTTAATGAACTGCTCGAAATTACCAGCAGGATGCATTTCACTAATGAACGTTACCCAGTCGTCTGATTCATTCTTGAAACTATGGTGCATTCCAGGGTAAACGTGTACTTTGTTTCCCGATCGCAGTATTTTTTTGTTTCTTTTTTCACCCAGTTCCATACTAAGTGAACCTCTGATAACTTCAAATGTCTCACTCATTGAACCGTGGTAGTGTAAAGGACTACCTTTCGCCCCTGGAGGGAGGTCAAACTGAACTTTAAAATATTCCCCGTTACTATCAGCACTAGAGCAAAGAATTGTCATGCGATCGCCTGTTACAGGGTTGACAATTTGTTTTGATAAAATCAGACTTTCATGTAAAACCGACAAATCCTGATAAGATTTTGATGTCGTCATGGAAAAATCCTTTCGTGTTCAAATGTGTAGTGACTTGGTTTTTGAACTTAGACAAGTCGAGATAATTTTGGATCAAAGCAGCGCAAAACTGAGAATCTTTTCAACGGGTGATGGAATTGTTTTATAGTTTATCTACCCAGAAAATATACTTGAAGTGTTTGGGATTTACGCTACGTTTTGAGATGATATCTTAAATGCGGGTTTACCATCTAATAAAGTTAAAAGAAGGTAACACTTACCAAGTATATCATCATTCCAGCGATGAACAGGAATCCCAGAACAATTTAAAGATTCTGTAACAACTTTTGGCAAATCATTGAAAGTAATATTTTTAACTGAATGCAATGATGAAAGGGCTTCTGCAAGTATTAGAACTGAGCCAATTTCACTTAAACGTCTACTTTCTAGGGAAACAATATTACCATGTTGAAGCTCGTTTAATTCTATATCCGAAACTTTTAATCCTAAAAGATTGAAACCCTTTTGAATTTCCGGAGTTACTGTTTGAATTGGTATAGGCATGATTGGAGTAGGTGTTTGAGTTGTTACAGGCATGATTGGAATTGATGTAGACATAATTTTGAACCTATGGGAATGATGTAGTTGAATGAACTCTGATCTAGCTTGAAACTAGGGAGTAGAGGTAGCTTTCATGTTTGGTTGTGAGATTTACGCATGGTAAATTTGTAACAAGTGCTAGACAAAACTCTTGGCTAGCCTTATTTGCTGAACATTATTAACATGAAAGAGAAACTTTTAAGTTGGAATTGAATTGACAGTTAGACTTACGGTAATGAAGTGAGTTTTTTATAGAATCTGCCAAATCGATGATGATAAGTTCGTAGTGAGCGATTTCATTCCCTAAATTAGTTATTAACGAGGATTGAAATCCTCACTACAAACCTGATATTACTGTGCAGTTTTGGGTTGATTTAGTGGCGGAAAACCCACTTTTAACAGTGAACAGTTATCAGTGATGTATTTATCTTGGGTTAAATTCCCCGACTGAAACTGTGATAACTGATAACTGATTTAATGTAGGTTTACTTTAAACAACTTTATGAGTCAAAATGTGATGACAAGTTGTTTTTACGTTGTTTAAGTCTACTCATCACTGTAACTATTGATAATAAACTACCAAGAACGAGTAAACCTTGAGTGGTGGTAGGTTCATCTACTTGTTTGATAGTAATGTGTGCTACCTGATAGCCTGGATTTAAAAAGTTAGCATTGGCAAAACTTAATCCATCCAATTGGGAATCTACAACCCCACCTTCACCAGAGACTTTTAAACCAGGGTGGGGTTGAATCGTGCCGTTTTCAGCGACTTTTATACGCGTAGGAAAGATTTGCTCATTATTGACTAAACTACCTGCATCCCAAGATTGATTACCTAAAACAACAAAGTCAGCGCCTAAGAATTTTCCTTGCTCATCAAAAATTGGGATTGCTTTTGGATCATCATTACCAATGAAGGCATCATCGCTAGGATAAAGCATTGTGGCGTAGCTGAAGAAACGATTTTTCTGAGTATCGGTTACTTCAAAAACTGTCGAAGCTGTGGTTCCAGGAGGCTGTACTACAGGAATTGGTGCTAATGTTGGATAGAACAAGATATCTTGAACACCACCATTTTTCCCTATTGGACTATTAGCAAACTCAGCAGCAATGGTTCCTGGTGAGGGAGGTAAATCGTTCACATCCAAGTCGGAGTTAAAAATCGAATTTAGGATTGCAGATATAGCGGGGCGATCGCTACCTGCTTCTAACGCAGATTGAAGTTGTGGAGAGATGAAACCATAGTCAGTACCCGCTGCAAAAGTGTTGATCACTATATCAGTGAGTTGGGGAACAGGAATATTAAAGTCTGCTAAAATCCTTGCACCAAGACCAACCACCTGTTCTTCAGCTAAAAGAGCAACTCCATCTGAAGCAGGTTCACCCGCGTTAAAAGCATCAAAACTACCATCATGAAAGCCTAGCCAAAAATGACCTAAATTAATCCCTTTATCTGGAGCCACATTTTCAACAGTAACCTTTAAAGTTGCTGCTGTGGATGGTGGTGTTATGACTGCTCCAGTTGTAATCATTGTCGCTGTAAGTAAGGTATGAAAGTACATACCCATTTTTCTAAAAATAGTCATCTCTGTTTCTCCAATTCGTAATGACGCTCGTGGACTCGCTATCGCTGCGCTAACGTAGTTCGTAATTAAGACACTTAGATAGAGAATTGGTACTATTTCCAGATATTTCTAGCTTTTTTTTGTTGTTTTGGATAAGCGAAGATACCTGAAACCGCAAGCATCAAAAATCCTAAGATTGCAGAGGGTTCAGGAACAGAGACTGCGCGAACAGATATCGGTAATGGAAAGTTAAATATACTAAAGCCATTACCAGATGTAAAAGAACCATCTAGAGCCGCGAAATCTTCTCCAACTAGCTGAATATTACCCCCGTTATTGGAAACATCTTGTAAAAATGCATCTGCTAGACCTGATGCTAGTGGATCTAACCCAGCTACTTTTGTGGCTTTGACTGGTTCTGTATAAAAGAGGTCAATGTTATCTTCAAGTGCTGGTGTATCTCCATACTCAAAAGTCGCGTATAAAGGGGTATATCCTAAATTGACTATCCTCGTATTACCTAATGAAAAATAGCTTTCAACAGCGTCTGGATTAGCGTTATAAATTCTCTCTTCAACTGTTGAAGTAGGACTAGCTAGCCAATCTTGACCAAGTTTATCCTCCCCTAAACTCCAGGCTTCGGTGAAATTGCGATCGCTTTTTTGACCATAACTAAAGCCAATACTATTAAGAGCGATTGAGTTATTGTTCAAATAATTGAAGAAGTTAGGAAAATTTTTCACCCCATCTAAACTTGCGGCTCTCGTAGCACCACTATTATCAGGACTAGCATTGCGACCAGTTGCATAGTAAGGTGCGAAGCTTCCTGAATTTGGGCTAATTTCTGCATGACCTCTGTCTGAAGCATTGGGGTCAGAATTAAAAAATCCTGTTTGACCTTCGTTATTATCCAAACTCCCAAAGAAAGATAATTCGGAACTAGCTGCAATGGGTTTTGTGGAAATCAATTGCAATTTACTGAAGTCGAAAGTCGCAGCTTGAACTGGTAAAGCAGCTGAGACTGCAACAGTAGTTGTAACAAGGACAGTTGAAAAGGAATTACGCATAGTTGAAAGTTGCACCTTCATTACTTATTCTTTTCAGTACTTTACCAGTACTTTCACTTAATTAAAGTTTTGTTTTTTCTACTATTTTTACAAATTTGCTATTCTAGCAACCTTGAGGTTAGCATTAAGTTATTGCTAGGTTAAAAATTTGTAATTCGTAATTGGTATAAGTTCGTAGTAAGGACTTTAGTCCTGATTTCTCTAAGCACTAAAGTACTTACTACAAGCCCTTAAATAGTTAAACTGTTAGCTCCTGCAAACTTTTACTGCGACCGTTTTGATGATGAGAATTGAGTTTAGATTGATGACTCTTACTTTCGTTATTTGCAGATGTCACTGGTACTACTGTAACCATCTCATTCACTAATTCTAAATATCGCTCACCCAACTGATTAATAGTCGTTGGTAGATGGAAATTACTAGAGTATTCAATCTCTACTTCTAAACATCCATTAGCAAGAGTAAAGAAAAACTCTAACAAAGTTGTACGTTTTTGTTGGGGAGGAGATAAACGACGATCCCAGTCTTCTTGAATAAACTCAAATACTTGAGAATCAGGAATTGTGCGGTTGCCCAAATAATTGGCTCTCACAGGTGTTAACCGAGTATCTGGGTACATATAATCTGGGAGTTTATCAGATAACCAATCAAAGGTGATACCATTCATCGGCAACCATTCAAATTGTTGCTTGATTTGCTTAATTATTGGTTCCCATCTGGTTTTTTCTTCGACTGTAATACCCATAGGGAAATTAACTGCAAAATTGCCTACACTGTCAAAGAATCTGTGATTATCGCCTAAGTCTCTACCGTGACTCCGATGACTCAATACTACTCCACCTCGTCCACTCCATTCAGCCAACAAGCGATATAAAGGAGCAAGTAAAAGAGAATAAAGATTACAGCCATAATACTGCTTACCTTTGGTTAGTAAAATTTCGCTTTGGGGTTTGGGTAGGAGAAATCTTTCTTGAGCCGCAGAAGATTCAATGTTTTCTCCTTTTTCAAAATCAAAAGGAACTTGGAAAGCATATTTTTCTGAGGGGAACTGGTACAGCCAGTAATAAATGTGCTTATCTAAATCTCCCTGTGCTTCTTTTTCCATTAATAGACGCACATAGTCATTGTAAGAAGGTTTGTTAGTTGTTGTGAGATTAAGGTTATTTGGATTGCCTAAATTCTGAGTGTAGGTAAACCAAAACTCTTGGAAAACTAAACCGTTGCTGAGTAAATCACCAATTAAATGATGTCCAATGAAGGCAATGTCGTAACACGAATCATTGACTTTGACGATAATTATCTTAATTAACGGCCACTGGTCAATTTGCAGTTGTTCACCAGCTTGTTGAATCAAGTTACGAACTTCTTCATTTCGTTTTTCAACTGTTAGATGAGTGCCATCGTATAGCACTGCTTTTAATGGTTCAGTTGGTTGAATGACTTTTTGTTGCCATTGACCTGATTCTTGGACAAATACTGTCCGCAAAGCAGAATAGCGTTCTACGAGGAGGTTAAAAGCTTGGTGGAAAATGCTAATTTCTAAGGGATGGCGATAAAGAAAACGAGTGTAACCAGTCCATTGATAAGGAGGTTCAAAGTATTTCATTACCCAGCGTTGTGCAGGGCCAAGGGGTATGTATTCCTCTGTACAAGGGGTTTCGCCGTTAAGGATAGCTGCGATCGCCTTACGATCCAATTTGCCATTATGATTTTTAGGTAAGCTGTCTAACAGTTCTATCCGGTGCGGAATCATGTAATCAGGTAGCCAGCGTCCCACATATTCTTTGAGTTGTTTGTTGTCTACTTGTTGAGCGACTACACCAGCAACTAGTTTTTTCTGTCCTGATTCATAATCGATGGCAACAACAGCAGCTTCTCGAATATCTGGGTGAGTGTTGAGAACATTCTCTATTTCTCCCAATTCCACACGGAAACCGCGTATCTTCACCTGATGGTCAATTCGCCCGTGATACTCAAAACTCCCATCGGGTAATTGCTTCGCTAAATCACCAGTCCGGTAGAGATACTTGCTCTTGATGTCTGCGAAGGGGTTGCGGCGGAAAGATTGTTCTGTTTTTTCAGGATTTTTGAGATAACCGAGAGCTAACTGTACGCCACCAATCCACAGTTCTCCCAATTCGCCTTGCTGTACAGGTTGCATTTGTTCATCCAGGAGAACAATATTCACATTGTCAATTGCTTTCCCAATCGGAATACTAGTTTCTTCCCGCACACTATCAGGAATAATATGGGCGGTAACATCTATAGATGCTTCCGTGGGGCCGTAAAGATTTGCTAACCCTACTTTAGTGCCATATTTATCTAACCAACGTTGAATGAAAGATACTGGTAAGGCTTCACCACTAAATACCAACCAGCGCAAGTGAGGGAATGTCCACGCTTCTGATTCTAAAGCAGTGACAAACTCTCCAAATAAAGAAGGAACAAAATGCATGATATTAATTTGAGTATCATGCATCCACTGCACTAAACTCCAGGGATTTCTCACAACTTCCCGTTTTACAGGACAAGCTGTAGCACCTACCATCAGCGGCCAGAATATTTCCCAAACTGAGATATCAAAGCAACAGGATGTTTTTTGTGCAACTCGTTCCCCAGGTGATAACTGAAAGGCTTTTTGCATCCAGTTGAGGCGGTTCATGTAACCCCGGTGATTCAGCATCACTCCCTTGGGACGACCTGTAGAACCGGAGGTATACAACACTGTCATCAAATCGTCAGGAGTATTGATGCTAACAGGAACTTGCTCGGAACTATTAGACCAAGCACTCTGATTAACTTGGGTTAAAGTTGTCCCCCTTAAAGCTTCTCCCTCATCCAAGAATACTAAAGTAGACAACGGTAACTGTGCTGTCAAACATTCTGTTAATTTTGCATTCAATTGATGCTCAGTTAATAAAGTTTGAACTTCAGCATGTTCTAATATGTATTGAATGCGTTCATTGGGATAAGTAGGATCTAAAGGAACATACGCTCCTCCAGCCTTGAGAATGCCTAGGATTGCCACCCACATCAAGTAACCAGGGTTGAGCATCATACCTACTAAAACACCTGGTTTGACTCCCAGAGTTTGCAAGTAATTAGCAACTTGATTAGACAAACGATGCAATTGTTGATAAGTAAGTTTGATGTTGCCATCAATAATAGCCACTGCATCAGGAGTGCGCTTAACTTGTTCGATAATCTCTAAGTAAGGGATTTCTATTGGCTGGGGAGTGGCTGCAACAATCGCCGGTGCTTCTCCTTGGCTGAGTGTATGCAGCATTTCGCGCAAACTTCGGCAAGATAGTAAAGCCTGACGATTCACCTTACCCAACTGTTTTTCTAATTTGGTAATGATGCGGATAAGTTCTAGGGAATCTAAGCCCAAATCCACGATTAAATCTTGGTCTAAAGCTGTGTCAGTGATGGAACTATGGCAAACTTCTGTAGCTATCTGCTGGAGGATAGACTTGATGTGATTGTCTGTTGGTAACGATGATAGTGCTTGAGTCGTTTGTTGGGGCTGAATTTGTAAAGATGCTAGTTCTTCAATGTTTGCAATCAATTGTTTGCAGAAACTATCAACGAGAGATTCACTAAAGAAACTGCTATCGTAACTAGTATTTAAATGTAAGCAGTTATCGAAGATTTCTACCAATGTGTCTACAGTACCAGCATTGGTAACGGTAGCTGATCGGTAATTGAGAATCTTCAGGGAACCATACTCAGGTTTGATATGAGTTTGACCCATGTTCGAGAGGAATAAATTAGCTTTCATTCCCATTTGCATCAAACTAGCAGCAGTTGGGGGAATTTTGCCATTTTCCAAGGCTACCTTGTCACGCAGCCAAACTCCCATTTGACGAGTTTGAGCGTTGTCATGATTTGCCGCTAGGGTTGTATGAATTTCAGAATGAACCCCATAGAGGAAATTAGACCAATTCTCATCAGCCGTTGGCGCTTTGAAACTCAGTGCGAGATTTTGAGCAAAACAGCCAATTTCGTTAGGAATATCTATCCCTGGATAGATGCGCCCGCTTGTGGGGACGTTAACGATCGCAGACTCAGGCAACTTACAAAACTTAGCAGCAGCTCTTAAATAAGCACCAACTACCAAAGAATTTAGCGGTAAACGCCAGTCGCGGGTACGGCTAATCAAGTCATCTGTGACTTTGCGACTTAAACGGTAGGATAAAGTGGCAATTTTGGTAGAGTTATATTTGACGGTACTGCCTTGGGGATTCCAAACGGACTTATCTTTACCCTGCTTACTTAAATACTTGTGCAGAGATTGTTCTGCTTGTTGATTTTCCCAGGTATTGAGAGTGTTTGCGATCGCTTGATAATCTGCAACTGCGATCGCAACTGGTAAAATCGGTTCAGTACCATTGAGTCTTGCACCATAAATTTCCATGAAGTCGCGTAACACAATTTGGTTACTCAAACCATCAGAAATCAGGTGATGATTGGTAAAAAAGACTTCGTAAACTGCATCTTCAAGCTGGAAGACAAAGAACTTATGCAAAGGCCACTGGGAAATATCCCATCTGGAATTGATGCAACGATTTACTTCCTCATTGATGCGGTATTCTTGAGTAGAGTGATCGCAATTTCTTAAATCTGTAATCGCAATTTCTTCTGGAGTAGGATTATCCAGCACCATCAAGCGGTAATCTTTAAAACTAGTTGCCCCAGCAGGAATAGAAAAGTATGCTCTCAGCATGGGGTGGCGAGTTAGCAATTCTTGCCAACTTTGGCGAAAAACTTGAGGATTGAAAGCCCCATTCAACCGCAATGTAGAACATAAACTGCAAGTAGATACAGCCCAGTGGGAAGCTAAGAAGATATATTGAGCATCTAAAATTGGTACTTCTTGAGCTGCTTTTGTTTCTGGCTGGGGTGATACAACAGTGGTAGTTGCAGATACAGCAACAGTTAGTGTAGATGTAACTGATTCTTGAGGTGCAATCCAAGTTTGAGCGAGTTGTAAAACTTCTGCTAAAGTTTGGAGTTGCATTAATTGTTCCATTGGGACAACTTGCAAAAATTCAGCTTGTTTTTCCTGCGGAACCATTTGAATAAAGGTATTGAGTAGCTCTACCATTTTGATAGAGTCTAATCCCATATCACTTTCCAGATACATATCTGGTTCTAAATCTTCGACATCGTGTCCTGTGATTTTGGCAATAAAGGTGAAGATTTGTAGTTGCAAATTGTTATGGCTCATAATGCTCCAATAAATACTAGTAAATGAAAGATGAAGAGAAACGAACCGCCAAGGACGCAAAGTACACAAAGGGGAGGAGTTGTAGAGGGTTTTTGTGTCATGGCATGAAAATAAACTTTGTTCTCTCTGCGCCTCTGCACCTCTGCGTGAGATCTACTTAATTATTGATATTCTCAACAGTTTTAGCAGCAAAACCAAATTCTTGAAGTAAAGCATTGTAGCTAGACTTTCGTTGTTCTGATGATAATGCTGCTAGCTGTTCTATTATTAGCAAACCATCATTTTCTACAGATTCTGTAAATGTCGGTTCACTATAGTCAATTGGTGCTTTATAAGTTTTGCGCTCGAATGGATAAGTCGGTAGTGGTACTCTCCGCAGTCCTTGAGGAAATAAACCTAAGCTATTAAGTTGAACTCCTGCGGTATATAACCGAGCAATCATTGTCAGTAAATTATTGATGATTGGCTGATTTTTTTCGGCATGAATCCAAGTTTGAGGATCATCTAAAACATTTAGTTGCTGTCTGATTAATTCAGAAATTCCTAGATATAAATAAGCTCCTGCTTCACTACATGCTTCTTGACAATGTTCTATTTTTAATGAACCAGAAACATGTAATAGAGACTGCAATTGTGTGCTTGTAAACTTACCAGAAGGTTTGTAAATACCTAGTGGTGTTACTAAAGAGCAATTCCAAACTGTTACTAACGGAGCTTCTAATCTTGGTTCTTCGACAGAATTATTGATGTGCTTGTCGTCTAATTCTGCTAATAAGATGAATGTTTCTTTGAGGGAGGACATTGCAGTTAAGCAAGCTCCGACTAAGATTCCTACTCCTTCTGCTAATATGGCGCTTGGTTGAATTTTGAGAGACATTAACAAGTTGCACAAAGCATATTGAACGGCGAAACTATGTGCTTTTTGTGAGAGGTTAGTATTATTATTTGACTCCGAGGTGGATAGTGTACGTCGCCAGATAAACTCACAATCAGCGTAGGCTTTTCTAAATTCAGGATAGCGATCGCTTAATATTTTCGCCTCTTCTGGTGTAAAAGTACAGCTATTATCTAAAACTAGATAAGTTGGTGTAGCTTTTTGGGGATTAGAACGACCTAGTTGAATATTAGGCTGATTTTGTTCTAAAGAAATCGCGTTGAGAGAATCTAACAAATGTTGGCGATTATTTACAACTAACGCCGCTTTGAAAGAAAGCTCACGTTGAGAATTACTCAGGGTTAAGCATATCTCTGATAGTTCTTGTTCTGGATGTTGGATAACATGCTCGTGTAGTTGTTTGACAACTTCTTTGAGGACTTTTTGATTGCGTCCAGTTAAGCACAATAGATGTGGAGAAGTTGGTTCTTCTGATTTAACAGATGGTGAAATAGGAGATTGTTCAACAATTAGATGACAATTTGTACCACCAAATCCAAAACCGTTGACACCGGCGCGTAACAATTCGCCGTTGCTTGTCCAAGGTTTACCTTCTCCACCGACTACATATAAAGGTGTATTGGCAAAATCGATGTGAGGACTAGGCTTTTCAAAGCCCACAGTTGGCGGAATCTTACCGTGTTGCATGGCGAGTACAACTTTAATTAAGCTGACAACACCGGAACCAGCCATCAAGTGACCGATAGAAGATTTGACAGAACCGATGCCGCAAAAACCTTTACGGCTGGTGAAATCCCGGAAGGCTTTGGTGATTCCCTCGACTTCTACAGGGTCTCCTAACATGGTTCCCGTGCCGTGAGTTTCAATGTAGGAGATGGTTTCCGGGTGGATGCCAAATTTATTGTAAGCCTTACGAATCGCTTCGGCTTGACCTTCAGGTTTCGGGGCGGTGATTCCTTGAGAATGTCCGTCGTTGTTGATGGCGGAACCTTTAATTACAGCGTGAATATAATCGCCATCTTCTAGAGCTTTTCGTAAGGATTTGAGAAGAACTGCACCTGTTCCTTCGCCAACAACCATGCCATTAGCGCGGCTATCAAAGGGGAAACATTCGCCTGTGGGAGAAAAAGCTTGAACGCGACTGAGGAAAGTAAAAGGAGTAGGACTAAGATTAAGGTTAACTCCGCCTGCGATCGCCATGCAAGTATCACCTGCCCGGATACTCTCACAAGCGAGGTGAATTGCCACTAAGGAAGAAGAACAAGCAGTACCCACTTCCAGACTTGGCCCCATCAAATCTAAGCAGTGGCTCACCCGCGCCGCGATTTGGTTTAACTCATTCCCTGCGGTTGCTTCGGGCATAAGTTCACTGGGTTTGAGAACATCTGAGACAGTATCGAGTAAATTTTTCTGCTCAGTAGGAGTAAGTTGCTTAAACCAAGAACTCTTGCACAAACGCCGCTTGAGAACAGTACCGTACTGATAATTAAAGAAGTGTTCTACATAGTTATTTTGGTCGCCACCAACAATTACAGCAATATCTTTGGTGCGATATTTGCCGCCATAACCTGCTTGTTGTAGTGCTTGCCAAGATACCTCTAAAAATACCCGTTGTTGAGGGTCCATCGCCGTTGCTTCTCGTGGCGAAATGCCGAAGAACATCGGGTCAAAGTCAAAGGGATTTTCGATAAAGCCACCGTGCTTGCAGTAGGTCGTATGCGGGGCTGTTCCATTCTTCTCATAATAGTCCTCAATTAGCCAGCGATCGCTCGGAACTTCTTTAATAAAGGAGCGTTTTTCATTAAGAAACTGCCAATACTGCTCTAAATTATCAGCCCCTGGAATTTTGCAAGCCATGCCGATAATTGCAATATCTTCTTGTTTCACATCCATTGCTTTAAAGCTTGATTGTTGCAGCATCGAATTAGTTGGAGTCTCATTTTTAGGCTTGTTTATAGGCGTTTCTGCGGTTGAAATCGCATCACCATACTGTTTTTCTAGATGGTCTGCTAGTTCGTCCGGTGTTTGATATTCAAAGAAAAGTGTGGGAGATAATTGATGTTTGAAGGTTAGGCTTAACTGTTTGATAGCTTCGACAGCGCCTAGTGAATCTAACCCCAATTCTTGAAAAGACCTATATCCCTCTACTTGTTGTTGGGGAATTGTCACATATTGACTGAGTATGTCTTTAACCAATTGCCGGATGTTTTTAGTTTTAGGTTGGGGAAGAGGGACTAGGGGCTGGGGTAATTCAGTGATTTTGGGGGATTTTGTTTCTTTTTCCAGCAAATCCACAATATGAACTACAGGCTCATCCAAAGATAAAGCCTCAATAAAAGCATTCACAGCTTGGTCTGCTTCTAGAAGTTTCAACCCTTTAACTTTCGCCAAAATCACCAGCGCTTGTCCGCCGATTTTTGCCATTCCCTTGTCGCGCCAGAGGGAGAAATTAACAGCGAGGGAATGTCCTGGCGCGCCACGTTGGGTGCGGTATGTTGCATAGTTATCTAAAAAGATATTTGCTGCTGCATAATCACCTAAGTTGGCTCCCCATTCAGCTTTCGATGCAGCCGCCGAAGAGATGACAGCAAAGCATTTTAAAGGTTCGTTTTGGGTAAGATTATCTAAAATAATCGTTCCCTCAACTTTGGGTGCAAGTACCTCCGCCACTGTTTCCGGTGTTTTTTGCGACAGTTTAAATCGAGTTTGATCTTGCACTCCAGCAGCGTGGATAACTCCGTGCAGTTGTCCAAAACGCTCTTGAATAATAGACATCAACTGCTGCATCCCTTCAGCATCTGTCACATCTACAGCGTGATACAACACCGTAGCTCCCAGTTGCTCTAGATTTTGAATAATCTTGATGCGTTTGTTAGTGCTGTTGTCGCCGTCATGCAGATGCCATTCTGCTTTGGGCGGTAGGGGATGGCGACCAGTTAATACTAAATTAATCTGTGCGCGGCTTACCATTCCCTTAGCGATTTCTGCCCCGACATCACTGACACCACCAGTAATTAACCAAGTATCTGCCGGTGTTAAAACTGAGTGAAATTCCTTATTAGCGGGGATTTCCATTCTTTCTAGAAGCCGGATGAATCTTTGTCCTTGGCGAATAACTACAATTCCTTCTTTATCGGGTTTAGCTTGTAGTTCTTGGAACAACATTTCAGCCAGTGTTTCTGGAGAGACACTTCCAGGTGTAATATCTACTACTCTCGCTTGAATATTATTATGTTCTTGAGTAATGGTTTGGGCTAAAGTTGCGCCCATTGCTTGGTGTAAACCCTGAAGAGTTTCGTTTACAGATGTTATATAAGCACCCTGAGTTAACAGTAGGAGATTGATGGGAGAATTTGAGTAATGTTTGACAAGGGCTTGTCCTAAATACAGCACACTGTACATACCTTCTTGCAGTACAGAGTCATGAGAATTTATGGGCAATCGGGAGATGGCAGCTTGATTGTAATTCCAAAGATGGATAATAGCTGTAATCGTCAGACCTTGCTGTTTTAATGCTTGAATCAGTTGCTCATAATCTTCCGGTGAAGCAGGATTGATAGTAAAGTGCCGTTCTGTTTTTTGTTGGAACTTTTGAGCAGCAGTTACAAAGTAGACAGTGTATTTTTCCGCATCAAACAGCTTTTCTAGGTTTTTAGCAACCATTTGAGCGTCCTTAAAGATAAGGATAGCCCCAGGTAAAATATCTCCTGTTTTAACTAGCTGCTGAGGTTGCCATTGCCACTCATAAAAGTATTTAGAACTCTCTAAAACTCTCATTCCTTCGCGTACTTTGTGTCCTTGGCGGTTCGTTTCTTCATAATTCTGCGTAATCCCTGAGTATGGTTGAGGGCTTTGTTTGCTGAGTTCGTCTGTTGTAATATTCAATTTTGTATTTTTTCCTCCGTCGGTTTTAATCCAAAAACGTTGACGCTGAAACGGATAAGTAGGAAGTGCTAACTTAGCGCGGGTAAAATCTTGGTCAAATCCAGACCAGTCCACATCTACGCCGAGGGTGTATAGTGTTGCCAAACTACTGAGTAATGATTGCCAGTTGTCCTCTTTGGTGAGAGAACTTAACCAAGTTCCAACTTTTTTTGGTAAACACTGCTTTCCTAAATTTGTCAGCGTGGAATTGGGGCCAATTTCCAGAAATAAGTCATAACCTTGACGATGCAGTGTCTCCATCCCGGCTGAAAATCTGACCGCTTCTCTAATGTGACGACACCAATAATTCACATCAAGAACGTCTTGATTAGTGAGAATTTCGCCTGTCAAGTTGGAAACTAAAGGAATACTAGGGGCGTTAAACTTCACCGAAGCAGCAATCTTTTTAAAAGACTCTAGCATCGGGTTCATCAACGGAGAGTGAAAAGCGTGAGAAACTTTTAACGCCTTGGCTGAAATTTTCTCAGATTCAAAGTATTTCAGCACTTCCTGCACAGCTGCTTTGGTTCCCGAAATCACAGTTTGTTTGGGACTATTCACAGTAGCAATAGATACTTCTGGATAAGGTGCAATTGCCTCAGCTACTCGTTGTTCATCAGTCAAAACTGCTGCCATCATGCCATTAGGAGGCAAGGCTTGCATTAATCGTCCTCTTTCGGCAATTAGTTTTAGCCCATCTTCTAAACTGAACACCCCAGCAGCACAAGCGGCGGCATATTCCCCAACACTGTGACCGATAACTACATCTGGGACAATTCCCCAAGACTTCCACAGTTCAAACAAAGCATATTCCAAGGCAAATAATGCAGGTTGCGTATATGCAGTTTCATTTAACACTGAGTTTTTTTCAAACTCAGGGTAAATAACGGATAGCAGAGGTTGTTCTAAATAAGCCCGAAGAATTTGATCACAACGTTCCAAAGTGCGGCGAAAAACTGGTTGAGTTTCGTAGAGTTGCCGTCCCATACCGACATATTGAGAACCTTGTCCGGTAAAGAGAAAGGCGATTTTACGAGGTTTGTTTGTTTCTCGCTGATTAACTATTGCCGAATTAATAAAAGTATTGAGTTGTTCGCTTAACTGAGCAGTAGATTCAGCAACAATTGCTAAACGATTATCAAAATGCGATCGCCCTGTGTTACTAGTAAAACAAACATCAGCAACAGCAACTTCCGGATTTGCCCCTAAAAACTGCACATACTTCTGTGCCAATTCCCGCAACGCCTTTTCACTCTTCGCCGAGAGAGTCAGCAAATGCTTAGGACGCTCAAATTCTTCTTTCTCAAGACTTACGCAAGAACTCTCTAAAACTCTTCCTTTGTGTACTTCGCGTCCTTTGCGGTTCGTTTTTTGACTTTCTTCCAAAATCACATGAGAATTAGTCCCACCAAACCCGAACGCACTCACACCAGCAAATCGCGGTTCTTCTGTCCATGCCTGACGTTCAGTGGGAATTGCCAAACCAGTACCCTCTAACTTGATATGAGGGTTAAGCTGCTTGAGATGTAAATGAGGTGGAATCTCTTGATGCTGCAACGCCAGAATTACTTTAATCAAACTGGCAATTCCCGATGCCGCCTCCAAGTGACCAATATTAGTTTTTACTGAACCAATCCAGCAAGAAGATGATGGCGTTCTTCCCTGGGTTAGCACTTCTTTTAAAGAATTGACCTCAATAGGATCTCCCAAAGGTGTACCAGTACCATGCGCCTCAACATAACTAATTTGCGAGGGTTGCACTTGCGCCTTATCCAAAGCCTGACGCACAACCGCTTGCTGAGAAGGGCCATTAGGTGCTGTTAATCCATTGCTGCGACCATCTTGATTAACTGCCGAACCTCTAATAATTCCTAAAATCTGGTCTTGATCCCTCTTAGCATCATCGAGACGCTTCAAGACAACAATACCGCAACCTTCACCCCGCACATAACCGTTAGCACTAGCATCAAATGTTTTACAATGGCCATCGTCTGCCATCATTTGCGCTTGAGAAAATGCGATCGTTAATTCAGGAGTCAGAATTAAATTGACCCCGCCTGCTAAAGCTAGTTCCGACTCTTTTTGACGCAGACTTTGACAAGCTTGATGCACCGCCACCAAAGAAGAAGAACAAGCTGTATCTACTGCCCAACTTGGCCCGCGTAAATCTAATAAATAAGATAAGCGATTAGCAATAATACTGAACGCCGAACTAGTACCAAAGTAAGCATCAGTGCCGGTGGGATGGTTAAACTGCAACCGCGCATAATCGTTAGTGCTAATGCCGATAAATACCCCAGTCTGACTGCCTTTTAATCGCTGTGGGGCAATACCAGCATTCTCCAACGCTTCCCAACTGACTTCTAATACTAGCCGTTGTTGCGGGTCAATACTTTCGGCTTCGCGGCGACTAATGCCAAAAAAAGCAGCATCAAATTGATCTACATCTTCTAGAAATCCACCCCAACGAGTGTTCATCTTCCCTGGTGTTGCAGGTTGGGCATCATAAACTTGATTAATGTCCCAGCGATCGCTCGGTACTTCTACAATGGCATCAGTACCATTTTTTAGCAGTTCCCAAAACGCCTCCGGGTCTTTCGCTCCCGGAAAACGACAACCTATGCCTATAATTGCGATCGCATCTGTTTCATCATTCTCACTAGTTTCATCTATCCCTCCCTCAGACTCTAATTCTGGCTGAGAATTTTCCACAACCACAGCCAAATGTTCAGCCAAAGCAGCAATAGAAGGATAATCATAAACCAAAGTTGGAGAAAGGCTCAACCCCAACCAATCTTCCAACTCAGTAGAAAGCATCATCGCTGCCAGTGAATCCAAACCATAGCGTGCAAAAGGTTCTTGAACATCTATACTTTGAGACGCAATCTTTAACTGCTGTGAAACCTTATCAACCAACCAAACTTGAATAACTTCTGCTTGCTTTCCTTCTACCTCTGCGTCTCTGCGCGGCAGTCGCTTCTCCTGTCGGAGACGCTGCGCGAACAAGTCGGCAGAGCCGCCCAACGCGTTGCCTTGTCTCTGCGTGAGCCTCTCATCTCCTGCTTGACTGTGCCACATATCCACAATATCCAACGTACCCTCTAAAAACTTAGCCCGACAAGCGTGGCGCTGAATCTTCCCACTAGAAGTTTTCGGAATACTTGCAGGCTTCAGCAACAACACAGCATAAACCTGTAACTCATGTTCCTCAGACACCGCTTGCCGAATAGCCGTCACAACTTCATCCACATTCAACTTGCGAATCGCAGTCCGTTCAACCTCACAAGTTACAACGAGTTGCTCTTCGCCATCTACTTCAATTGCAAACGCCGCCGCAAAACCAATCCGTAAATCTGCATGACTTTTTACCGCCGTCGATTCAATATCCTGGGGATAATGATTGCGACCCCGGATAATAATCATGTCCTTAACGCGTCCGGTGACGAACACCTCACCATTTTGCAAAAACCCGAAATCACCAGTACGCAGAAATGGGCCACTTCCATCTTGCAGATATGCTTGAAACGTCTGAACTGTCGCTTCTGGTCTTTGCCAATAACCTTGAGCCACACTAGAACTAGAAACCCAAATTTCTCCCACTTCGTTAGCTGCACATTCTGTCATTGTCTCTGGGTTAGCAATGACAATTTTCGTATCCAGCCAAGAATGCCCACAACCTACCAAATGTCTAATATTTTTAGTATCTGCATTAGCTGGGACAATCCGATTTTGTTCGAGTGCTTCGGCTTCAACTTGACAGTAAATCGGTTCGTCTTTGACATTGCCACCTGAAACCATCAAAGTGGATTCCGCTAAACCATAGCAAGGATAAAATAAGTTAGTCCCAAAACCAGCAGATTTAAATTTTGCCGCAAACCGTGCCATTGTTTCTTGGCGAACAGGCTCAGAACCACTATAGGCGCTATGCCAATGACTTAAATCTAGGGATTCTATTTGTTCTGGAGTCAGTTTACTGCTAGCACAGAGGTCATAGCCAAAATTAGGCCCACCCGAATGATTTGCTTGATAATGCGAAATTGCTTGCAACCAGCGAATCGGACGCTGTACAAACGATGCAGGGGGCATCAGGATACATTTAAACCCTGTATATATGGGTTGGAGATGTCCATCAATCAGACCCATGTCATGGAACCCAGGCAACCAAGACACAGATACAGTATCAGGAGTGAGTTCAAATGCTTGCTTAATATACTCTAAGTTATGTAGCAGGTTGCCATGACTAACCATGACTCCTTTTGGTGTGCCGGTAGAACCGGAAGTATATTGTAGAAAAGCTAAAGTGTTGCTGTTAATTTCTGGTTTTTGCCAATTTGAGGCTAAGTCATCAGTAATGCCATCAGTGGCGAGTAAATGTAAGTCTGTCAGTTCTGTATCTTGGTCAAAGCGTTTCTTGATGTTCTCAAATAGAGATGTGGTGGTAAGAGCGACCTTTGCTTGAGCATCGGTGATGATTGACTGTAATCTGGTGAGCTTTTGATTTTGCTTGGGTGGGTAAGCTGGAACGGCTACGACTCCTGCATATAAACACCCGAAGAAAGCAGCAATAAATTCTAAGCCAGATGGGTAAAGGAGTAAGGCTCGTTCGCCACCCGCTTTGATAGACTGGAGATAAGCTGCGATCGCTCGTACTTGTTGATCTAATTCTTTGTAAGTTAAACTAGCTACTTCTTTTTCTCCATCTTGTAAAAAGGAAAAAGCTAATCTATCAGGTTGGTGTAAAGCTCTGTAGCGTAGAAGGTCTACTAACGAAGAGAATTTTAAATATTGGAAGGAAACAGTCATATTACCTTTTCCTGTGAGTTAGGGATTAGGGGCTAGGGATTAGATAAAAATCGATTTTTATCCCTATTTTTTGATTTGATTATTTATTGTTCTTGCACAGATGCATAAATATTTTTTTCTCACGCAAAGGCGCAAAGAATAACACGAAAATTCTATTGTTGAAGAGTAAGTTTGCTTCAACTTCTTATATTTGATTTGCAGGTACTTTAATTGCAGTTATCGGTAACATAGTTAATTTACGGAATGTGAGATGAATAATCAATGGAAAATCTTTCGCTAATCAGGGATGTATCTTAGGGAGTAGGGAGATGAGAAAGCAGGGGGAAAAACACCACTGACAACTGACAACTGACTTCTTACTCCCATTGCCAGCATTTGAGTTGCCAGCCGTGTCCTTCAACAGCTAGAGCGCCCACATAGCCGTAAGCGGGTGTAAATTCTTGGAGTGACCAACGGGTGACAGTGGAGCGATCGCCTTTAATGCTGTAAAGTTGCACTGGTTCACTGGGAGATAATGAGACATCTAACTGATCCATCGGGAAAAGTAGCCCATAACCAGTAGCTTTTAAGTAAGCTTCTTTACGTGTCCAACAATTAAAAAATGCTCCTAGTTTTTGGTCTGTAGGAAGTTTTTGAAAAACATTTTTTTCTCGTTCAGAAAAACAGCGATCGGCAATTTGCTCAAAGTCAGAAATAGGACGGATATATTCAATATCAACACCAATTTCACGTTTCCGAGTTATGGCATATAAAACAAGTTCGTGGGAGTGAGATAAATTAAAACTCAAGATGCTTCCACCAGATGTTTCTGCCAGAGTTGGCTTGCCATGCTGTCCATAACAAAACTGTAATTGACTGGCATTAGTACCCAAATAAGAACCTAAAATTGTTCTCAGTAAACCACGCCCAACAATAAAACGTTTTCTGTCTCGTTCTAAATAAAAACGTTCAGATCTCGTGCGTTCGTCTTGTGAAAGTAATTGTGCTAATGTCTGAATGCGTGATGTCGATTGGTTAAGGAAAGTACACCAGACATGAACATCTTCGCTTAACAGTGACCAGTTTGTAGGTGGAGAACGCCACAAGCAATCAATGGTGATCATAGTAATTCGTAATTCGTAATTCGTAATTCGTAATTAAGATACACAGGCGTATTCAACTTCCTGGGCTAAGTGCTGTGCCAATACTTTAACTGTGGGATACTCATACACCAACTCTAGAGAAAATCTACGTCCTAACCAAACTTCTATAGCGTACGTTAGACGTAACGCTTCTAGTGAAGTTATTCCGTAGTATTCAAAGGGCAGATGAATGTTAATCTCACTGTGATTAACTAGCAGTAGTTTAGAAAGATAAAAAACTAACCAGCCTTCAATAACTTCCTCTGTTTTAAACTGTTGTTGTAAAGGTCGTGCTTCAGAAGCATCCTTAGACAATGTAGTATTGCCAAAATTTTGTATCCACTCAAGTAGTGTATTTTGACTACTTGTAAATAACTGGAATAAGCCAGTATTTGTTAAATTTTTAGTGACATCTTGTATGTTCTTCATACCTGAAAAATCTCCTGCAATTAGTAGCATAAACTTTTACAAATCTTGTTAGTAAGCTCTCTGGGATTTGTTCAATTCGCTGACTGTATAGACCAAAACTAAAGCAAAGCTAATTATTGACAAGATAAAAATTTGACGCGCACCGAAAATTTGCATAACTATGGAGGAAAGTATAGGTCCAGCGGCACATCCAAAACCATATACAGTTGTGAATAAGGCACTTCCAGAAGATAATTCATTCTCAGAAACTTTGTTGCCAATCATGGCGATCGCTAAGGGGAAAATAGGACTAATGCTAGCTCCAGAAACAAATGCCAATATCTGAATAGTCATAGAGTTTGTAGTTACAGAAAGAGATGAAAGAGAAAATATAATAATACACACAGTTATCAACAGAACCTTTAATTTGTCAAAACGGTCTGCTAAATGTGTAACTGGAAGAGTAGCAAGTAAACCTCCTAGTACAAATAAAACAAATGTAGAACCTATTTGTTCCACACCATAGTTTTGTTGTAGTAAATACACTGGATATAAAGAAACTAAAGTAGCATCAACAAAACCATAAGCATAAGCACCATAAAGAGGGAGTTTCAACTTTCTAAAAAGCTCTGGTCGTATAGAAGAATCAAAAACAATTGACTTTTCAGGTAAGCCTATCCAAACTACAACTAAGCCAGTAAGAATTAAAAGACTACCTAAAGAAAAAGTCAATTGTGGGGAAAAGTTGTAGAGAGAAGAACCCATGACTGGCCCCATACCAAATCCAAAAGAAAAAGCTAGAGAGTACAAACCACTGGCGATTGATCGATTATTTTCATGACAAAAGTAATTTAATGCTGTTTGTCCACAAACTAAGTACAAACAACAACCAAAACCCATCACAGCGCGGATGACAAACCACAAAGACAGTTGTGTTGTCATAGGAAACAGAGGGGCGCTAAAACCCATCAGCATCAAACCCAATGTCATAGTTTTACGGAGTCCTATTTGGCGTAATATTTTTGCCACCAAAGGAGTCCCTAAAAATATCATCAGAAAATACACCGTAGAGTTAGCACCTATCCATAGCTCATCAACTTGATTTTGAGCCATAAATGTTGATATAAAAGGATTAAACAGCCCTATAGATATACCCGATAAGAAGGCAATAACATATAAAACTGGTAATCCATTAGAAAAGGCAGAGTTTGATTTTGTGGAAGTTAAATTTTCCATTGTCTTTGTCCAATTAGAAAGCAATGTTTAAATAATTAGCTGTCATGAATCAAAAGTATTTTACTCTTAGCGTCTTAGTGTTTTTGTGGTAAAAATCTAGAATTACTAAGACACAAAGTACGCTCAAGTAACGATAAAAATACCTTTAATTTAAAGAAGATGATGCCGAGAAACATTCCTCAACTAGCTGTATACGAGATTTGTTTCTCCATTCTTTTGGCGGAAGCTGATGAATTTGTCGAAACAAGCGGATGAAATAGCCTGCATCTACATATCCAACTTTTGTAGCGATTCGATTAACGGTTTCATCAGTGTTGAGAAGTAAATAACGCGCTTCTGTCATCCGGCGTTCAACAATCCAATCGTGTACCGATCGCTTCGTTTGGCGTTTAACTAAATTAGTCAAGTAAGCATGAGAGTAACCCACTGCTCGCGCGACATCAGAAAGGTTGATTTGCTGGTGATAATTCTCTTCAATATATTGAAAGACTTTACTCAGTCGGGAGCTAGGAGGATAGAAAGTTGTAGTGTCTATAGATTGTGATTTAGCTGATAGTTGCTGATTCACATACCATTGCTTGAGTACTGTTTGTTTTTCTAGTCGAGCAGCGATCGCTCCCAGTAATTCTTCCACACTACAAGGTTTAGTCAAATAATCATCTGCTCCTAAGTTCATACCTTTACGAAGTTCAGATTTGGTAAGTGTGACAGTGAGAAAAATAAACGGAATAACTGCTGTCACAGGATCTTTACGTAGTGTGTTGAGAACTCCATAACCATCAAGTTCTGGCATCAGAATGTCGCAAAGTACTAAATCAGGTGAACATTCTCGTGCGCGTTGGATACCAACAACGCCATTTTCAGCACCAATAGTATAAAAACCTTCAGATTTTAAGCAACTAAGAAAAAGGTTGCGGGTTTTTGTCTCATCTTCAATCACTAAGATGTTTTTCATGGTTTTTCCTGCTAATGACTTATTGCAGTACTGATGAATTAAAGTCATAATTTGTTTTTCTCCCAGAGCAGAATGTTGAATTTAAATCTGTAATCACGAAAGATTTGTGAGCTAGCTTTTCTATTAGCGAACAAATAAAGCGAACTTTTCTACTATGGAAAATCAGAGTTGCAGGAATCAAAACTATCAGCGCGAACGCTCTTGAATAAACTTCAAGTTTGTAAATTTTATTGTTGACTGCTGCAAATTTACAAACACATCTGTTATCTCTCAATTTTTTCTAAAAAGAGAGATGATAAAACCTGCAAAAGCTTATCTGCTACAGCAACTAAACTTATTCGTGAACCTTGTTATTGATAAGATTGCCAATTCTTGATGATTTTTACCAGCAAATATCTAAAATTTAAGGATCAATTTAATGACAAACCGTTTCTTTGTACTATATAAGCCTGTCACGAGTGCGCTAGTTACCATAAAAAACACTTAGGGAACTTGAATTGAGGATTAATATGAACTTTTAACCTAATTTTTAACAAGCCCCAACAATTTCTTAATTTGTTTCCAGTAGTTTGAAATTTATTAATTGATTTCGGCTTCACTGCTTCCTATCACTATTTAGTAATAGGAATTATAACTATGTAAAAAATTGAAAAATAAAATGTAGAGTCTTCTTATAAGTATGGATTGTAATTTTAGCCAGAATACTTCTAGTTGCTCATAAATTCAGAACCACTTTTGAGTAAAATCATGAAACTACCTGATGGCCCCAAGACTTCTCCTTTGTTACAGTTACTACAGTGGTCAAATGACACATTAGGATATATGGAGGCTTCAACTCAGTCTTATGGTGACATTTTCAGTGCTAGGCTGGGTTCCAACTCAAACCTGACAGTATACGTTAGCAATCCTCAAGCAATTCAGCAAATATTAATTGGTGAGTCTAAAGAATTTGATAATACTGGTAATCAACTTTTCAAGCCAATTTTAGGGAAATATTCATTAACCACACTCACTGGTGAGAACCATCGCCGTCATCGCCAGTTAATTATGCCTTCATTTCATGGAGGACGCTTGAAAAGCTACGGAAATTTGATTTGTGACATCACTCAGCAGGTATTTAGTAAATTAACTCCTGGTAAGATTTTTTCGGCTCGTTCTGCCATGCAAGATATCTCAGAACAAGTCATCCTCAACGCTGTATTTGGTATTAATAAAGGAGAGCGCTTACAAAAGCTTAATCGACTCATTAGTTCACTGCTGGAATATGCTAAATATCCCTTTGCTTCTAGCTTATTCTTTTTACCTTTTTTAAGAAAGGATTTAGGTCGATGGAGTCCGTGGGGTTATATTTGTCATCTGGTACGGCAAATTGACGAACTTTTGTACACTGAAATTCAAGAATGTCGCCAGAACTATAATCCTGAAAGTACTGATATCCTTAGTTTACTCGTGTCATCTCGCTACGAAACTGGTGAGCCAATGAGCGATGAAGAATTACGCGATGAGCTACTAACATTAATAGTTGGTGGTAAAGATGGTATAGCATCAGCAATGGCTTGGTCATTGTACTGGGTTTATCACCTACCTCATATCCGTGAAAAGCTGATCCACGAACTCGATACTCTTGACCCTTTTGCTGATCCTATAAGTATTGTCCGACTGCCTTACCTCAATGCAGTTTACAAAGAAATTCTGCGAATCAGTCCCGTTGAAATCCAGGCTGAACCCCGGATTGTGAAATCGCCAGTTGAGTTGTTAGGATATGAGTTACCAATAGGTACAATATTAATTCCTTCTATTTATCTTGTTCATCAGCGCCCAGATTTGTATCCAGAACCTCAACAATTTAAACCAGAGCGTTTTCTAGAAAAGCAATTTCCTTATTATGAGTATCTACCTTATGGTGGTGGCGATCGCCGCTGTCCAGGTTCGGCATTTGCTGAATTTACAATGAAGTTGGTATTGGCAACAATTCTGTCACACTATCAACTGAAATTAGCTAACAACCGACCTGTACGTCCTGTTCTTAGCGGTTTAAACCTTGTACCTGGTGATGGTGTCAAGACCCTAATTGTCTAATTAGTATGCAAAGCAGATAAACTAAAAAAGGAATTTACCAGCAGCAAAAAGAAGCGTGATAGTAAAGAAGCCACGTCATCGCCCACAAAGGAGTTTCCCTGACGCTCAACGTATAATTG